>CAYRFY010000001.1:0-15545 GCA_964423635.1 uncultured Armatimonadia bacterium
GCGTTCGGACTGGGCCACCGAGGACGACAGAAGCACCAGTGACAAATCCAACACCCTCAAGTACCGCTCCGGGGGCGAGTGGTTTGACCTGGAAGGCCTGTACATCAGGCTCGATCTGACCGAGGATCTGGCGGAGTTATGCGGCATCGAGTTCGCCCTGGTGACGAGCTTCAACGGCATGGACCCCGAGCATTCCTCAAGACTTCTCGATGTTGGTGGGAACTACCACGATAGCCCCGTGATCGCGTTCGATCTCAACGCGGAGCTGGGATACGACTACGCTTTGATGCTCGACACGAACGACAGCAAACAGGGCTGCTACGGCGGGGAGAGCAGCTTCAGCGCCACTCCCTCCTTCTATGCGGTGAATGACAATGGCTGGCGGAACGGGGCCGCTTTGCCCAACGGGTTCGGGGGCAACGACTGGGGGGCCAGCGACTGGCCGCCGCAACCCAACCCCGTGGATTTCTACACGAATTGCGCGTCCGCGATAAGCACCTTCGATGCGGTCTCCTACCGGCATCTGACCCGTTACGATGACGGCGGGGAGTATCTCGAGAACGGGAACCAACTGGCGGACGTGTCCGGCGAGAATCTGGACAGGTCGTATTGGCCGCAGTCGCGGAACTGGACATGGAAGGGCTATGTGGAGTTCACTGAAGCCATCCCCTTCAGTTGCTCGACAGAGACCGATGATGGCTGGTGGAACCCAAGCGCCCACATCTCGATGCCCTGCGGCAATGACTGGATCGACGTGGACTACCACGTCCTGCCACCCACCGGCAGCGACACCCCGAGCCCGACCCCCGAGCCCTCGCTGGGCCTGCTCCTGCTGATGGGCATGGTTCCTCTGGGCCTTGTCGCGCGCCGGCGCAGGATGCGGGCGTAGGGGCGAGGCCTGCTGCAGCTTGCTCGGTGCACAGGCTCCGGCAAGCAAGCCTACTTCGAGCCACAAAGCGGCGCCCCTCACTCGGGGCGCCGCTGTCACTTCGTTGGCGCGCTTTGCGCGGACGCCGTGAGATTGCCGTTGGGGCGCGGGGGGCCTGCGGCACGCCGCTGTCCACACTCGCGGGCGCGGCGAGTGCTCCAAAGTCCCAGTCATCACGCCTGCTGAGGCGGCTCTGAAGGGTCCTGGCCCGGCAGGCGCTCCAGGTAATTGAGGCTCTCCATCACCGCAGGCAGTCGCGTGCCCGGAGGAAGGTCCCGAGCGGCCGGAAAAACTGCGACGACGATGAGCGCGACGGCCGCGCAAAGCGGCGTTCGCGCACAGACAAGCAGCACCCACACCGGGCACCATGGCGGCCATCTCGTGGGTTCGCGTGATGCGGGTCCTGCATGGGCGCGGAAGGGAAACGCGGTTTGGAGCGGAATAGGGCTTGTTTGCACGGCTGATGCCCACTAGAGGTCCAAATGGGTGCAGGTGCTGAAGTCTGAAGCAAGTCTTGGGGCCGCAATCGGGCCGTTCGCCGTCGCGTAGGTCGCTGGTCCCGAGCGACTCGGTCCCGCAAGGCGGGAACCGCCGTCGTCCGTCACCACGCGCCTTCAGTGGGCGCCTGGTCGGTTTGAGGCGGAGCTTCGCTAGAGGTTAGGGGTCTAGATCAGGATGGGGATCGTTGTCGGGTTACTCCTAGTCGCCGGCATCGTCTGGCTTGTGCGCCACCTTCAGCGGGTCCGTCGAGGGACCGAGGGCTCGCGTTGTCGGCCGGTCGACGCCTCTCCGGCCGGCTCGCAGGCCCCACCGGAGAGGGTGGACGCAGCTACCGAGGGGCGCCCGGTGGGCTTGTCGGGGTCACCTGAAGAGCGCACGGTGCTCCTGCCGCCGGCCGCCCCCTCGACGTCATGCCCGGCCGGCACCCCTGCACAGTCCCAGCTCATGGTGTCATCCACGGAGGAGGCCCTTGCCGAGATGCGGCCGGGGGCCCTCGGCCCCGCGGCCGAGGCTGTCACGACGCGTGGCGCGAGAGCTGCAAAGCCCTTCCGGTCTCCCGCACCCGCCGCTACACTCGGAGACAAGTGGGTACCTCCTGGTAGGTCGGTGACCATCGCGGGCCGCCGGATCGAGGGCGGCATGCTGTACGTGGGCAACGGCCTTGGCTCGATCGCCGACTCTCATGTGGCGGAGCCGTCGTTGGTCAACCCGGCTCTTCGCGTGGCCGTCAGGCCGGCTCCGCCGGCGAACCGCATCGGTTACTGGCCCAGCTATTCCCGGCTCGAGCCGGAGGAGCGGACCACATATCTGGACTGGCTGGCCGCAGGAAGGCGCGATCCCGCGTACGATATCGGTTACGTCTTCCTCTTCTTCTACGGTCTGGAACGCCGGTTGCTGCACGAGGCGCAGAGCGTGCACGAAACCGAGCGCAAGGCGCTGCTCAACGAGCTGCGGTGGCTCCTGAGCGTCTACGGCGAGACCAGCGGCTCTTTCCGATCCTACGCCGACGGGCTTTTCGAAGCCGTGGCCATCCGATGCAGTGCGCTTGGCCTCGCTGAGCTGGAGCCCCCGGCGACTCCACCCAGCGGTGGGTATCCGCTACAGCTCAAGTACGGGCTGGCGCGCCTGGTGGCCGCCGGCAGCCCTGTTCCCTGGGAGTGGGCGCTGTCGTGGTTCCTCTGCTGTCCCGAGACCTCCCTACGCACGGCGGGGACGCGCTGCCACAGTGAGTTCCGCGCCCTCTTTGCCTGGCGCTATGTGGCGCAGTATGGCGCTGGGATGCGGCTTGAGCCCAACAAGACGAGGCTGAAGCTCAGCTACCGCCCGGCCAGCGCCTCCTTCGGGGGCGAGGTGACGCTGACCGGCGAATCTCTGCCTGACGTGACGGCGCTGAAGAGGCCGCTGCAGAGGCTACAGGCCCTGGCGGAGGAGTGTCAGGCCGACCTGGATGCCTACTCCCGCTACCTGGGCCGGCACGAGAACTCCCGGGGCTCGCCGGCCGCCACGGCGCTGCTCCCCCGCGAACTCGTAGGTGCCCATCGCGGCGACGAGACCATGGCCCTGCGCGACTACCTGTCCGCTACGCTGGGGCAACGCGAGAGCGCCGTTGTCCCCACGGACGACCTGATCCTGCGCTACAACGGCGAGCCGGCGGAGAAGCTGGCGAAGAAGGAAGCGGTCTCGCTGGTCCAGTTGCTTGACAAGTGCGGCTATGGCCTCGAGCCCGATGTGCGCTTCGGCGGCCCGGCGCTGAAGGGGGGTGGCGAGGCGGTGCTCTTCGCCCTGGAGGAGGGCCCCCCGGCCGGCCCGAGCGCGGCGTACGCTGTGGCGACGCTGGTGTGTCATCTCTTCAGCCTCGTGGCCGGGGCCGACGGCGCCGTGAGTTCTTCGGAGATCCGTACTCTGATGAGCTACCTCGAGGCCTTCCTGGAGCTATCAGAGCCGGAACAAGCTCGGCTCCGCGCTCACTTGCGGTGGCTGCAGAGCGCCCGGCCCAGCATGCGCGGCCTGCACGCGCAGCTCTCGGGCCTCAAGCCAAGTGAGAAGGAGGCTCTGGGCACGCTGATGGTGCAGGTCGCGTGGGCCGAGCAGGGCGTTGCCCCAGAGGAGGTCGCCGCCCTGGAGAGAGTCTTCGGCCTGCTGGGTCTCGGCCCGGAGGATGTCCACCGGAGGCTCCACAGCCTCGGCACCATGTCTCTGTCGCCGACAGAGCCGGTGCTGGTCATCGAGGCCGAGCCGGGGGCACCCGGGGTGGCCATCCCGCCGCCCGATGACGCCGCTTCCGGCCCTGCAGGACCCGTCGGGCTGGACATGGAGCTGATCCGGCGCAAGCTCATGGAGACGGCTCACGTGTCCCGGCTTCTGGGAGACATCTTCGAGGAGGACGCGGCGCCGGAGGCCACGGCCGACAAGGCCCCCGCAGCGGAGACGGTCTGCACCTGCGGGCTGGATGCGGCCCATTCCGCGCTCCTGCTTGACCTATCCCACCATGGCGAGTTGTCCAGGAGCGCGATGGCAGAACTGGCGGAAAAGCACGGGCTCCTGCCGGACGGCGCTCTGGACACGATCAACGATGCGGCCCTGGAGCTGTGCGACGAGATGCTGTGTGAGGGCGATCAGGTTCTCACGCTGAACCAAGAGGTGCTCAAGGAGATGCTCCCATGACTTCCGGCCCGTCGCTCAAGGCCAAGGACCGTGACGCGATCATCCAGTCACTCCGCGCGGGCGTTGTGCCCAGGAGCGGCCACCAGCACATCCAGGTGGGCAGAGCCCAGGAGGTCCAGGCCCTTGTCGAGGACATCGCCCGCGTCGCCGAGGGTGGCTCCGGCATTCGCTTCGTCATCGGTGAGTACGGCTCGGGGAAGACGTTCTTCCTCTACCTGGTGAGGGCCATTGCGCTGCACAAGCGCCTGGTGACGATGCACGCCGATCTCACTCCGGACCGTCGCATCTACGGCACCGGGGGCCAGGCGAGGGCCCTGTACTCCGAGCTGGCGCGGAACATGGCCACCCGGGCGAACCCCGACGGCGGCGCGATGCCCAGCGTGGTGGAGCGATTCGTCACCTCCGCGCTCGCCGAGGCACGCGAGGCCGGGACTTCGCCGGAGACCGTCATCCATTCCAGGCTCGAGAGCCTGTCGGAGATGGTGGGCGGATACGATTTCGCCGAGGTCATCGCCGCATACTGGCGCGGATACGACACGGGAAACGAGCAGATGCGCTCCGACGCGGTGCGTTGGCTCAGGGGTGAGTTCTCAACCAAGACAGACGCCCGGGCGGCACTGGGTGTGCGCACCATCGTCGACGACAACTCGTTCTACGATCAGCTCAAGCTTCTGTCCCGCTTCGTGCGCCTCGCCGGGTTTGCCGGGCTCTTGGTGTGCCTCGATGAACTCGTGAACCTGTTCAAGATGAACCACACCACGTCACGCAATGCCAACTACGAGCAGGTGCTGCGGATCCTCAATGATAGCCTGCAGGGCGATTCGGCGGGCCTCGGCTTCCTTCTCGCCGGGACGCCGGAGTTCCTGACTGACACCCGCCGTGGGCTGTACAGCTATCCTGCGCTGCAGTCTCGACTGGCGGAGAACGCCTTCGCGGTCAACGGGCTGGTGGATCTCTCCAGTCCTGTGATCAGGCTGGCAGGCCTCACGCAGGAGGACTTCCTCGTCCTGCTCACCCGCCTGCGGCTCGTGTTCGCCCGGGGAGACGAGGGGCGCTTGCTCGTGCCCGACCAGGGCCTGCATGCCTTCATGGCCCACTGCTCGGAGCGCATCGGGGACGCGTACTTCCGCACGCCGCGCAACACGATCAAGGCCTTCCTGGACATGCTGGCGGTGTTGGAGCAGAACCCCGGCGTGGCCTACACGGACCTCCTGCGTGAGGTGACGGTGCCCGTTGACACTAATCCCGACCTGGAGCCGCTGGCCGATGATGGGGTCGAAGAGGAGGAGTCGGGGACGGCTGATGACGAGCTGACGACGTTCAGGCTGTAGCGGGGAGGGTCCGGATGAGCCGGCGGCTACCCGGCGGCGGGCGAGCCGTGCGGCCTGTCTCGACAACCCGCACACGCAGGGCGCCGATGTCCGCAGACGTACGACACACCGTGCCGGGGACCGGCGACAGCGGCGCCGCGCAGGGAGGCTCGACCTGCGGCGGCGACACGGCAACGACGTCACAACAACGAGAGGCCTTCTCAGTGGACGCCCCCCGGCCCTTAGCAGGCACCGCTCCCGGCGCTGACGACCCGGTATTCCGGCTGCATACGGCAGTTCGCCGGTGGATATGGGAGCGCGGCTGGCGGTCGTTATACGACATCCAGGCCCGGGCGATCGAGCCCATCTTGGAAGGCCACGACGTAATCCTCGCCGCACCCACCGCCGGCGGCAAGACGGAGGCCGCCTTCCTTCCCATCTGCTCCGCCATCGCGGGCGAGAAGACCACCGGCGTGGCGGCCATGGCCGTGGTGCCCCTGAAGGCCCTGATCAACGACCAATTCGACCGCCTCTGCGACCTGTGCGAGCCACTGGAGATCCCCGTCCACCGCTGGCACGGGGATGTGCCGCAGACCCACAAGCAGCGCCTGCTCAAGCAGCCCTCAGGCGTGCTGCTCATCACCCCCGAGTCGCTCGAGGCCCTCTTCGTCAACCACGGTACCAAGCTCCCGCGCCTGCTGGGAGGCCTGCGGTTTGTCGTGGTGGACGAGCTGCATGCGCTCATTGGCACCGAACGGGGCCGGCAGTTGCAGTCGCTCTTGCACCGCACCGAACTGATGCTCCGCAGGCGCGTCCCCCGCATCGGCCTGAGCGCCACGCTGGGAGACATGGACCTGGCCAGCCGCCATCTCAGGCCCTCGCATCCGCAGGCTGTGACGGTCATAACCGCTCTGGGCGGGCGTGAGGTCAAGATACTGCTCAAGGGCTTCTGCACCAGGGAGCCCAACTGCGTGGCGAGCGGTGATGGCGAAGAGGAGGCCTGCGGCGCCCGGGAGCCCGGAGGCGGCCTGCACGACGTCGTACGGTACGTGTACTCCCAGACCAGGGGCAGGAGGTACCTGGTCTTTGCCAACGCGCGGTCCGCCGTCGAGCAGTACACGGACGGGCTCCGGGAGTTGTGCGGGCAGCGGCGGGTACCGGTGGAGTACTTCCCCCACCACGGCAACCTCTCCAGGGAGATCCGGGAGGAGGCCGAGGGCCGCCTGCGGTGCTCTGAACTCCCCACCAGCGTGGTCTGCACCTCGACTCTGGAACTGGGCATCGATGTGGGAAGCGTAGACGGCGTGTTCCAGATCGGCGCTCCACCGAGCGTCGCCAGTCTCCGCCAGCGCCTGGGGCGGTCGGGCAGGAGGGGAGACGAGGCGTCGGTGCTGCACATGATCGCGATTGAGGAGGAGCTCGGCAAGGATCCCCTACCCCAGAACGCCCTGCGACCGCAGCTCGCGCACTGCGTGGCCGTGATTAGCCTGCTGGTCGCCAGATGGTGTGAGCCGCCCGACCCGGTAGCGCTGCACCTTTCCACCCTCGTGCAGCAGGTGCTCTCGCTGATCGCGCAGCACGGAGCGGTGGCGGCCAAACAGGCCTGGGAGGCTCTGTGCCATGGCGGCCCGTTCGCGTCGGTGGTCCCTGACCTGTTCGCCCGCGTACTCAGGGCTCTCGGCGCCGCCGAACTGCTGATGCAGGCCTCCGACGGCGCTCTCATGCTGGCCCCCAAGGGCGAGAGACTCGTCAACCACTACTCGTTCTACGCAGCCTTCCAGACGCCTGAGGAGTACCGTGTGACCGTGGAGGCAAGGACGTTGGGGACGCTGCCGATCTACCACGCGGTGCAGGAGGATGCGTACATCATCTTCGCCGGGCGTCGCTGGCGCGTGCGTTCGGTGGACCCGGAGCGCAAGGTGATCGAGGTGGCGGCGGCCGCGGCCGGACGCGCGCCCAACTTCACCTCTCTGCCGGGCCTGGTGCACGATCGCGTCCGGGAGGAGATGCGCGGGGTCTATCTCGCAGAGGCAATGCCGCCGTTCATCGACGAGCGGGCCAAGTCGCTGCTGGTTGAGGGCCGCGAGGAATTCGCTCGCCGAGGGCTCGGCACCACAGGACTGATCGAGCACGGTGAAGACACCGTCGTCTTCCCCTGGGCCGGGGACCGTGCCATGAATACCCTCCTGGTGGCGCTGAGGGCCCGGGGCCTGCAGGCATCCATGGACGGGGTCGCGATCGGGGTCTCGGGCGCAAGGGCGGACACCGTGCGCGGGCATCTGGCCGCCATGGCACAGGACAGACCCCCAGATCCCCTGGCATTGGCCGCATCGGTCGCTGACAAGGTGCGGGAGAAGTACCATCCCTATCTGACCGAGGACCTCCTCTGTGCCGACTACGCCTCAGCCTACCTCGACACCCACTCCGCCTGGCAGGCGCTGCGTCGGCTCGTGGCCCGCGAGGAACCCGGTAGCTGAGAGGCCGACGCGACGATCTCAAGCCTTCCCGGCACATGCGGCGCAATACCCGTACACCTCACGCACCTGCCTCACGGCGTGGAAATCCCTGGCCCGTATGAAGGTCTCCGTCTCCTCGTCGCTTCCCACCTCGCGGGCAGGCACGTCGATCACCGCGCCGCATGAGAGGCAGATCAGGTGGCAATGGTCGGCCACGTCCGGGTCGAAACGGGTCTTGGACACCTCCGGTGGCACCTCCACCGCCTCCCCCATCTCCACCAACAACGACAAGGTCGAGTACACCGTGGACAACGCCACCATCGGGTACTCGGCCTGCAGATCGCGGTGGATCTCATCGGCGGAAGGGTGATCGCGCCGAACCAGAAACAGCCGGATGATCGCCACCCGCTGCGGCGTCACCCTCTGCCCTCGGGACCGCAGCTCCGAAAGTATCCTGCGCACACGCTCATCCACGTCATCCGAATTGCGAATACTTTTCATTAGTAATAAGCTTGACTTCCGTTCTGATAGTCGCTATACTTAACCATGTTACCAGTTACGGTGGGGATGTCAAGGCCCGAGGGGGTAGGGGTGGCGGCCTGCCGAGGAATGCTGAAGTCTTGGATTTGCAGGAAACTGGGGCCCCGCCGCGAAGGTGAGAGATGTCTGCGTACGGAGACGGTCCCTCAAGATCTCTGCCACGGAGCGCATCGGCGCCCGCAGGCGGAACGGGGAAATCACTGTAGGGAGGCCGATTGAGAATGGGAGACGACTTCAGCCAGGAATCCATGGTATCGCTGCCGAGGATCAACGAGCCGGCCCCGGAGTTCGAGGCCCTAACCACTCACGGAGTAATCAAGCTGTCCGATCTCAAGGGCAAGTGGGTCATCCTGTTTTCCCACCCCGCCGACTTCACCCCTGTGTGCACCACCGAGTTCATGGCTTTCGCCAAGCTCAACGACAAGTTCCAGGAACTGGGCTGCCAGGTGATCGGGCTGTCGATTGACAGCATCCACTCCCACGTGGCGTGGGTTCGCAACATCGAGGAGAAGCTTGGGGTCGTCATCCCCTTCCCGGTCATCGCCGACCTGGACATGAAGGTCGCCAAGGCCTACGGGATGCTGCACCCCAGCGCCAGCGACACCTCCGCGGTGCGCAGCGTGTTCTTCATCGACCCCGAGGGCACCATGCGGGCCATGATCTACTACCCGCTGTCCAACGGGCGGAACTTCGATGAGATCCTGCGCCTGCTCATCGCCATGCAGACGTCGGATGCCAACAAGTGCGCCACCCCGGCGGACTGGCGACCCGGCGACAAGGTCATCGTCCCGCCGCCGGCGACGCAACAGGCCGCGGCCAAGCGGCTCACCGAGGGCTACGAGTGCATCGACTGGTATCTGTGCTTCCGGGACCTGTAGAGCCTGTCGGCTAAGTCAATTGGGCCGCCTATGTGCCTCGTTGCCATGGATCGAAACGCGTAGGATGAGTGTCTTCATGGTGTTTTGAGTGTTTCTCCGCCGCATTGAGGGCGCGTTTCACCACGGGACGTCGCTCACCCGCGCGTATCCGAGGGTCTGAGAGGACTTTACCGACACGCTCTGTAGTCTCCGGTAGTGGCTGAGAGCAATGCGGGGCGGACGGCCTGAGAGCCTGTCCGCCCCGCTTCCATTGCCGGGCCCGGTTCCCTGTCCCGAGCCGGGCAAAGCCCCCGCGGCGGTGCTATTGCCGGACCGCTCCGCATCCCCCAGAGGTCGCCTTCCCCACTGTCGAGAAACCTCTTCCCAGCGTGTCCCTTAGCCGCCCCGCGCGCCGAAAGCGCTCCCCAAGGAGGCCCCGTCATGCGTCCCATCCCGCTCCTCGCGGCCATTGCCTGTTGCTCCCTGGCCCTCTGTGCCGAGATTCCCCTTTCCGAAGGCTTCGAGAGCGACGAAGCCACCCTCGTCGCCGGCGGTTGGCGGCTGGGCGAGGGCTGCGGCATCGACAGAACCGGCGCCAGAGCCGGGGAGGGCTGCCTGAAGGTGGAGTCCGTCGGTGTCGGGAGGCGCTATGCCGAGGTCTTTCTTCCGGTGGAGAGCGGCAAGTTCTACGCCGCCGAGTGCTTCGTCAAGTGCGAAGGGGTGCACGGGACGCCCGACTCCGGCCAGAGCCGCGGCGCGGTGATCTTCCTGCAGTTCGCCGATGCGAAGAAGGGCTGGGTCGGCGGCGGCAGCTTCCCCGAGGGCCTGCAGGGTACGCAGGACTGGGCTCTGCGCAAGGTGCCCTACACCCGCCGGATCCCCGAGGGCGTGGCGTACATACAGCTCCTTCTGGGCGTGGAGGGCGAGGGAGTCGCCTGGTTTGATGATATCCAGGTGCGGCAGATCGAGAGCTGGGACGGGGTGACTGTGGCGGAGCCCGCCGACGGGGCGCAGGTGGATGTGCGGCTGCCCCTGCTGCGCTGGTCCGCCGAGGGCAAGCTCAATGGAGGAACGGTGGAGCTCTCCCGGGACCCGCAGTTCCCGGCCGGTCGGGGTTTGCGGCTGAGCGCCGTGGAGAATCGCTGCCGCCCGCCGGAGCCGCTGGCTGTGGGCAAGTGGTACTGGCGGGTGAGCGCGGCCGCGGGCGGCGGCGTTCTGCCCCCCGGACCTACGGCCTCCTTCACCGTGGCGGCCGAGGCCCCGGTGTGGCCGGTGAGCATCGAGCCCGCCTGGCAATGGTCCGACGACCCGCGCCCGGTGCTGGAGGCCCTGGTCACTCCCGCGGAGGCCGAGGCGGAGGTGACGGCGACCATCGACGGCCGGCCCGCCGAGCTGGTGGGACAGGAGGACGGCATGGCCAGCTTCCGGCCCACGACGGACCTGGCCCCGGGCGTCTATGAGGTGACCGTCACCGCCGAGGGCCCCGGCGGGCGCGCGGCCACGGAGACCGGCATCTTCTGCAGCAAGCAGCCCGGCAGCCGGGTGGCGATTCGCGATGACAAGATACTGCTCGTAGACGGCGAGCCGTTCTTCCCCCTCGGTGCCTACCGCGACCCCAGCGACAGCCTCGACGACTTCTCGGGCCTCAAGCAGGCCGGGTTCAACCTCACCCACAACTACGCCTTCGAGAACCACCGCGATGAGGACCTGCCGCTGGAGACGGCCCGTGACTACCTGCAGGCGGCGCACGGAAACGGCCTGCGAGTCTTCATGGGCTTCAACCGCACCCGGATCGACCAGCGGGCGTACACCTCGCTACAACGCCGGGCCGCCGAGCTCATGGACGAGCCCGGGCTGTTGACCTGGTACATGATCGACGAGCCCGCGGCCCGCGGTATCCCGGTGTCCGCACTGGAGCGGCTCAACCGTGCCCTGCATGCGGTGGACCCCTTCCACCCCACCTCCATCGTCTACTGCGTCCCCTCGGCCTTCAAGACCTACGCCACCTGCTCGGACATCTTCTGGAACGACCCGTACCCGGTGCCCTCACGGCCGGTGACGATGGTGGAAGAGTGGGCCAAGGGCGCCATGGCGGCCACGCTCCCCGGCCAGCCGTACTGGGCGGTGCTCCAGGGCCACGACATCCGCTACTGGAAGGACCACAAGGGCGCCGTGGAGCGCTTCGGCCCGGTTAGCCGCCCCACGCCCCGGGAGACCCGCTGCATGGCCTACCTCGCCCTATGCAACGGCGCCGGGGGCCTGGTGTGGTACTGGGGTCCCAATAGTACCTACCACATGCAGAAAGACGCCCCGGAGGTGTGGCAGGGGATCTGCGACACGGTGCAGGAGCTCCGGGCGCTGACGCCGTGGCTGGTAGCCAGGGAGACAGAGAAGGATGGGCTGCAGGTCCCGGAGCCCCTCCGGGCGTGGACGAGGCAGGCCGATGGCAAACGGGTTCCCGCACTGGTGAACGCAAGCGAGGAGCCCGTGGAGGTGGAAGTGGACCTCTCGGCGTTCGGAGTGGGAGAGGTGACGGACAGGAGCAGCGGCGAGAGGACCGCGGTGCGAGACGGGCGGCTGCAAGTGAGGCTTGAGGGGTTGGGAGTGAAGGTGGTGGAGTGGGAGGGGTGAGGAAGGCGGCGCGGTTGGTGGACGTCCCGCCTCATGAGATCGGGCTCCCCGGCCCGACTCGGTCCCGCCCTGCGGGAACCGCCGCACGGCCGTGGCGCTCAGCGACAGGTACCAGCGATCATTCGCCGTTCTGAACCCGCGTCTGTCTACACCCTCACCGCCACCGCATGTTCGCCGGCAAAGACCGAGCAGTCCACATCAGCCGGGATCGGGTCTCCGTCTTCCTCCAGGACGGACAGATAGCCCTCCATGGCATCTCGTATCATGAGGAGGGCCTCTGGGAGGCTGTCACCCTCGCTGTGGCAACCCTTGAGCGCGGGCACCGAGGCGCAGTAGCCGCCATCGGACTGCCTGCTGAGCACGACGGTGTAGGTGTGGGTCATCGCGCGCCTCCGACCCCGTGACTGTTCGCCGGTTAGGCATCGGCCAAGCACTGCGTCTACACGCTACATGGGCGCTCCGCCCCTGTCAAGGAGCCCGCACTGGCGCACCGGCCCCTGTGCGCGGTGGGGCCAGCGTTCACTGTTCCAGAAGGTCCCCTCCTCCCTCCCCCCGAACGTTCCCCGTATCCTGACTTCTCGGAGGACTTCTCATGCCGCGCTCTGATGATCCCGTTTCCCCACTGCTGGCCGACCCCGGCGGCACGCCGCTGTTTTCCGTCTCCCCATTCTCCTCGGCGGGGGCCGAGCCGGCCCTCTGCGCGGTCAAGGCCGACGCGTTTTGCCGCGCTACTCTCCGCGCCGATGCCTCATCCGGGGGCACGGCGGGTCTGCGCCTGACGCCCTCCGGCGGCGGGGCCGAGCTGCTGGGACCCGATACTCGAGTCCTCACCGCCGGGGTCATCGGAATGCCCGGACAGGCGGCCACGCGGCTCTCGCGGCTCATGCAGGACGGTGTCGCCCGCGCCAGCTCGTTTTATGTGCTGCTGCACAGCGAGGCGTTGGGCAAGTCGGTGCTTGTGGGCATCGGCGCCCCGCCCGACGACTTCCCGTACTTCTCCATCGACGGCGAGAGCCTGCAGTTTGGGTTCGAGATCGACTGTGGCCTCTGCGGCGAGCGGGAGTATGTGCTCCTGCTGGGCGTCTCGGATTCCCCCCATGCTCTATTGGAGGCCTACGGCGAAGCTCTGTCGAAGTTCGCCCGGCCCATCGGGCCGCGACCGGTGGGATGGAATAGCTGGGACTACTACTCCGGCTGCGTCTCGATGGAGGACCTGCGCGGCGAGATGGCGGCGCTGGCTCAGGCTCCCTATGCCAAGCGGGTGAAGTACCTGTGCATCGACATGGGTTGGGAGAACATGTGGGGCGACTGGCGGCCGAACCGCAAGTTCCCCGAGACGTACAAGCAGATCGCCGACGAGATCCGGGCGGGAGGCTTCCTCCCGGGGATCTGGGTGGCACCGCTTCAGGCCAATGTCTACCTGCCCATCGCCCGGCACCGCCGCGACCTGTTTTGCCGGGACGAATCCGGGGAGCCGGTGATCCGCTCCGGCAACGGGGAGTGCCTGCTTTGGGACCCCACCGTGCCCGCCGTGGAGGAGCTGTTCCGGGACACCTTCTCGGCGATGAGAGAGGCCGGATTTGAGCTGTTCAAGATCGACTACATCTACCGGCAGTACGTGGATGCGGCCAAGCGCTTCTCCGACGACAGCCTGGGGAAGGCGGCGGTGATCCGCAAGCTGCTGCGGACCATCCGCGAGGCCATCGGGGAGGAGGCCCATCTGGTCTCCTGCGGGGCGCCGACGGAGGCGGCGCTGGGCATCGCCGACAGCGCCCGGGTATCGGGAGACATCCACAACTTCTGGGGGCATGTGAAGGCCTGCACGGCGCAGGTGGCCTCCTGCTACTGGATGCACCATCGGCTGTGGGTCAATGACCCGGACTTTGCCATCATCCGCTCTGCGCAGACCACGGATGACCCGTACCTGAACCGGCCGTACACGAAGAGGGCTTTGGTGGATGACGCCAACTACTGGCTGGCCGGGCCGGAGGCCTCGTATGAGGAGCTCAGGACCTGGCTGACGGTGGTCTGTCTCACGGGTGGATCGATCTTCCTGAGCGACAGCATCCAGCGCCTGAATGGGCTGGGCCATGAGACGCTGGAGAAGCTACTCGCGATGCCGGCGGTGGCCGCAAAGCCGGTGGACCTGCTTTCGGATGGACCGCCCGCAGTGTGGGTGGGCGACAGCGAGGGGCGGAGGTTCGTAGGGATCATCAACTGGGCGGACGAGGAGCGGGATGTGGCCCTCCCCGAGGGAGTCGTGCTGCCTGAGGGCGGCAGGGACCTGTGGAGCGGGGAGTGCGTGGCGGCGGGCGGCGAGGTTCGCCTGGCGCCGCATTCGTCGGTACTGGTTGAGGGGTGAAGAGAAGCGAGGAATCGGAGGGGCCGGGCTCAGGAGAGCCCGGCCCCTGTGGTGTCTGGGTGAGACGGATGACTAGAACTCACCCGCGTTGGGGTCCACCGGCTTGCGGATACCGACGCAGAGACTGCTGTACTCGCTCATGCGCCACTGGCCGCGCTCGTCCTTCTCCAGCCGCATGGGCCGAGCATTGTCGGCCCCGGAACTGCGCACGAACATGCGGATCGCGGTGCTGGTTTCCGTGGGGGCCTCTCCGGGCTGGAAGTACGTATCGATCTCGAAGTTGGTGACATCCGGGACGGCATACTGGTTCTCGGGACTCGTCCCCTTCACGTAGGAGCGCCAGATATAGGACTTGTCCTGGCTGATCGTCATGTGGAATGTCTTGAAGGTGGGATCCGGCTCCTTCATGAGTGAGTTCATCAGATCGGCCCCGGCCTCATCCCCGTTCAGGTGCATCAGGATGCCCTTGAGCCACTGGTGGAAGGTCCACACCGGATCGGTGCTCTCGGGGATATCGGTTTCCCAGATGACCGCCTCGTAGGGCTTGCGGACGCCGACGTACAGGGAGCTGAACTCGTAGAACTTCCACTCCCCACGCTTGTTGGCGATGAGGGTGACGGGGCGCGGGCTATCGGCGCCGTTGGACTTGACGAACAGCTTGCAGTATTCGCCCTCCGCCTTGTCCGCGAATGGCTTCATGTTGATGTTGTCGCCGATGACGATCTCGTAGTCGTCGGGGTCGAAGGCGTACTGGTTCTCCGGTGTCGCCGCCTTGGCGTAGCTGAACATGATGTACGGCATCTGATCCATCTGGCTGCGGAAGGTCCTGAAGGGGCGCGAGTCCCACTCCTTGTACCGGTCCATCTCCAGTATGAGTTGCTTGCCGAGTTCCTTGTCCCTGAGCAGGTAGACGTAGACGGCGTCAAACCACAGCTTCACCGCGGCCTTGGGATCCGTGGCCTTGTCCGCGATCTGCTTCTGGAAATCTTCCAGGCTCTTGGGCAACCCGGGTTTGGGCTCTGTAGCCTCGGTATCGGCGGCGGCCAGACCGCAGACGAAGACCGTCAGCACGACGACAGCAAGCAGCTTGTTCATGCTATCACCTCGACCGTGTGGTAAGAACTTCAGTCCGACACCGCCCGACACCTGCCACCCTTTCCCCCCGGGCCGGGACCAGCGATGCAGCTTCGACTGTACGCTTGGTATGGTTTAGTTTCGCCACGCCCCGTTTTCTTCCCTTTAGAACGGATTCTTCGTGCTCGGAGTTCAGTCCCGTCAGTGGGCCGCTCTTGACCG
>CAYRFY010000001.1:15645-18136 GCA_964423635.1 uncultured Armatimonadia bacterium
GGGGCCGCGCGACGGAGGGCAAGGCCGCCGGGCCTGTCTCCATGAATTCGGCCGTTTGGAGGCCGCACTCAAGGCACGACATGGGGCGGTGTACGGTATTGTTGCACGGTCGGAGTGCGAACCACGCGACCCTTGCGGGCGTCGAAACCTGGGAGTGCGATGGTTAGCGTGGCGCCATCGGCCGCACAGGGCAGGGGGTCCGAGGCCCGGAGCCCAGCGACGTTGCCCGGAGCCGTGAGCCGGAAGACAGGCGACGCCATTTCACCTACCCGCAGGGCACCCATCCACGCCGCTGCGGCTCAATTGACGCCTTCAAGAGCGCTGTGATACACTCGCGTTACTGCGAGTTGTCCCTTGTCTGCTGCGCCGGGACCGGGCCGAGTGCGGGGCCCAGCTACTCGCCCCGCAGGCCGAGCTCCACGGAGAGCGGGGCGCAGACAGGCCGGACCAATGAGGGGAACTACCATGCGAGTTACGCTTGCAGCCGCATTCCTCGGCATCTGTGTCTGTGCCCTCGGTCAGCCCGTGCCCCCTCCGGCGCCCGGCGGCGGCGCCCAGGGCGCGCAGGAGGTGCTGCCGCCGCCTCCCGGCGGGGCCCAGCCCGAAGGCCAGGTCGTGCCCGCCGTCGGTCCCCAGGGCGCCGCTGCCGGGGGAGACCCCAAGACGGTCTGGGAGGATGTGAAAACGCTGTCGCTGGCCGCGGAGCTGGGACTGACCGCGCCGCAGGCCGCGCAGATCAGACCGCTGCTGGAGCAGCTCCAGGCAACGCGGCAGGAGGCTGAGGCGGCGCGGCTGCAGCTTTGGCAGCAAAGTGGCGAGGCCGTCGAGCAGGTAATCGTGCTGTGGATCGCGGCCCGCGAGGCCCCCGCCGATCTGCAGGCGGCGGCCGATGCCGTCGCGGCAGAGGCCGCCCGGCACGACGAGGCCGTGGCCGGGGCCCTGGAACAGGCCGAGGCCGGCGTCCTGGCCGCCCTTTCCCCGCAGCAGCAGGACCTCATCGAGACCTATGAGGACTACGAAGCACGCCTCCGCGCCCAGCGGCTGTACGAGGGCGCTCCCAGCTTGGCCGACTACATCGTGCGGCAACTGACGGCCATGCGCCACCTCATGCCCGATGAGTACGACATGGTAAGGACATTGTATGCCGGCCGCATCGCCAGAAGGATCTCCCCCGTGGATGGCCCCCGCTTTCTGGCCACGCAGGATGCCGTCCTGCAGTTGCTCGATCAGGTGGCCTCCTGGGACGACCAGCGGTTCGACGAACAGCTCCCCACCCTGGCCCAGCAGGTGCGCGACTTCCTTGCCCTGCCCGAAGCCGCGGCCGGCCACCCCGTGCGATTCGACGACCTCGAGGCCTGGCTCTCGAACCCCCGCACAGGCAAATACATGGCCGTCTGGGGCACGGCGACGGCTCCGCTACCCGCCGATCCGCCACAGCCTCCCGACCAGATGAAGGCCGCGCTACAGCGGGCGCGCCTTGTGACCTTGCTCAACCGGCTGGGTCTTGGGGCCCGCCAGGCCGCGGACCTGCAGCCCATCGCGGCTCAGGGAGCGGCGGCCGCGGCCGCGGCGGAGGCCAATAAGAGTGCCCTGGCGACCCTCAACCTCGCCCAGCTCTCCCAAGCCCTTCCGGCCCTGCTCTCGGGCCCTTCGCCCGGCCCGCAGTGGAGAGGCTTTGTCGCCAAGCTGCAGGCCATGATGGCACAGCAGGATAGCGATGTGTACAGGTCGCTGATTCCAGGCATCCAGACGATGCGAGAGATTCTCGACCGGCGACAGGCCGCTCTGGTGGACTGGAGAGTCCCGCCTGAGGTCGCCGCCGAGCAGGACGTGGAAGGGGAGAGGCTCTTGCAGCGAGAGATGCTCGCCGACATCAGTGATGCCGTGCGGTTCATGAGCTCTCTACGCTCCCTGCAAAACACCATGTACCGACGGATGCGGCTGGTGCGTACCGAGGAGTGGCTTTCCCACTACATCTCCCCCGAGGAGCCGGATTTCCTGGAGGTCCGCGATCGGGTTGCCGACGAGATCTCGCGCACGCGTCCGATCCCGCGGGAGGAGTGGGAGGCGGGAGCGGATATCGCCACGGCCGTCACGATCCTGGGTATGGCGGGACGGCAGTACGAGGCCGGCTGGGAGCCCAGCGACCGACCCCTGAGTTGGTACGACATGGCCGATCTGCTCAAGGACCCGCAGACCGCTGAGGTCCTCCAGCAGATGGCGGCTACGAGGGGCGGCTAGCAAGGGCCGCCCCACCGGCTCCGGCGTCCCGGACTACACCGAAGGGAAGACACTGCATGGCCGACTTGGCAGCCGCCGGACCGGAGGAACTCAAGCAGACACTGGGAGCCATTATCAAACAGCGCGCCCTGAAGACAGGCGAGTTCACCCTGGCATCCGGGCAAAAGAGCCACTACTTCATCGACGGCAAGCAGGCCACGCTGGATAGTGTCGGAGTCTACTGCCTCGCCCGGCTCATCCTCGAGGACAT
>CAYRFY010000001.1:18146-29459 GCA_964423635.1 uncultured Armatimonadia bacterium
TGAGGTCACGGCTGTGGGCGGCATGACCCTGGGCGCCGATCCCATCGTGGGTGCCACCATCGCGGTGGCCGGGGGGCTGGGCAGGGAGCTGCGCGGCTTCATCGTCCGTAAGGAGCGCAAGGAGCGCGGCATGGGCGACCAGGTGGCCGGCCCGCTGCGCAACGGCGACCGCGTGGTGATGCTGGAGGATGTCGTCACCACCGGCGGCATGACGCTCAAGGCCATCGAGGCCGTAGAGCGCGAGTTCGATGTGACGATCGTCAAGATCATCGCCATGGTCGACCGGCTCCAGGGAGCCCGGCAGGCCATCGAGGCCGAGGGCTTCGACTTCTCGGCGGTCTTCACCATCAAGGACCTGGGGATCGAGCCGTAGCAAAGCCACCACGTGCCCGCGGCCTCTGTATTCGCGGGCGCTGGAGACCCAACAGGCCGGACGTCGCGCGCGCCGCGCTTCGTCCGGCCGTTTCTCGTGTGCCGCCGGAGACATGCAGGGTCCGGCGGCGGCCTGCCGCAGTCGGCACGCGGGCGCCGCTCCGGTGAGAGGGACCCACCCGGCGCCTTCCGTCAACGATCTGCCGGCTCGGCCTGCAGGTGTCTTTCCGCCGCCGCCGCGATCTCCCTCAGGTTCCCCGCCAGGTCCAACGCGCTATCGCTGGCCTCGTGCAGCAGACACCCGCTGTAGCCGATGGCGTCCAGGCCCGCCACAAAGCCCGGCCAGTCCACGATCCCCCTGCCGGGTATCCAGTGGCGCTCGTCCACCCCGTCGTGGTCGGAGATGTGCAGAGTCTCGATGCGGCCTTCCAGCGCGCTCAGCGATTCCTCGACGCCCTCGTACAGCGTGATGTGGTTCACGTCGTAGCAGATCCGCAGGTCGCCGTCGACGATCGCCAGGAGCCGTTGCATCTCGGCGGTGCGGTTCCCCAGACAGGTGCGGGGCAGAAGCTCCAGGGCGAGCAGCAGGCCCCTTTGCGAGGCGCGCTTGCACAGCTCATTGAGGCTGCGGATGCACTGGATCAGGCGGCGCTCGCGGTCCTCCTCCGCGATGGGCTCGCGGCTGCCGTGAACCACCACCCTCCCCGCGCCTAACTCCACCGCCGCGTCCAAGGCCTCGATGACGTTCTGCACGGATTGGCGCCTGCCCGCCTCGTCGTCAGCGGAGATATCGGTGCTGCCGAAGGGTGCGTGGCAGCTCCAGACGGTGACGCCGCCGGCGACGGCGGCCCGCTTCACGGCGGCCATGTGCTGAGCGCTTGTGTGATTGCGGGTGTCGTCGTCACAGAAATACTCGATGTGGGTGATGCCTGTGCCGCGCATGGCGTCGATGCCCTCCGGCTCGCTATCTGGGCCGAGGGTGCCGCGGAACAGGGAGGTGCTGACTCCCAGTGGACGGACAGTCTGCATGCGATGAGCCTGCTTTCCCGGAGATTGACTGCTTGTCGCGCACGCCGGTGGCCGGGACCAGTGAAGCGATCCGTCGTCCGCGCCGGCGTGGCCTGTGCCGCACGGCAGATTCGTCGCGTCTCCAAAGGCGACCTGCGTGGCGTGGCGGCGGCCATATCGGGTGGGCCGTCGAGCGCTCGGTGCGAAGTGCCTTGCCCCGGGTACGTGCTGCAGGTGTGCGGACCCCTGCAGGTGCTCCGGTCGCGGGACGCGAAGATTCGCCTTGCCGCGTGTGTCGCCAATCGCCCGCCGTGATGCGATTGCCTCGGCCAAGGGAGAGTGCCATGATGAGCCAACAGGCTGAGCGCGCCAAGTACGGTGCCGCCGCAGTGGCCGACCTGACGGGCAAGCTACCCAATCCGTTTCCCCGCACGATGGGTCCCAATGCGGCCCGGTACCTGCAGGAGGTGGTCGACAGCGGCCTGACCGTGGACATGATCGGCCGCTTCGAGAGAGCCTTCGCCTCCGAGCTGGGCGTGGGCCACTGTATCGCCACTCCCGGCTGCACGCCGGCTCTGGCGATCCTGGCGGCGGCGTTTGACTTCGAGCCCGGGGATGAGATCATCGTCAGCCCGATCACGGACTACGGCACGATACAGGGCCTGGTGAGTGAGGACTACATCCCGGTCTTCGCCGACACCGAGGCGGGTACCGTCAATCTCAGCGCCGAGACGGTCGAGCCGTGCATCACCGACCGCACCCGGGCGGTGCTGGTGGTGCACAAGACGGGGCTGATCCCCGACATGGACGGGATCAACGCGCTGGCCGACCGCCACGGGCTGATCGTGTACGAGGACGCCTGCCAGGCGGTGTTCGGACAGTACAAGGGGCGGCCGGCGGGCACTCTGAGCAAGGCCTCCGGGTTCTCCTTCGATGCGGAGAAGACGATGGGCTCGGACGTCGGGGGCTGTGTCTGCACCGATGATGACGCGCTGGCCGAGAGGCTGAGGTTCATGGGCCACAGCCGCGGGGCCCGGAACGATCCGGGCTTCGGCCGCAGGCATGTGGCGGCGGGTTACGCCTACCGCATGCCCCAATGCACCGCGGCCGTGTGCCTGGCCCAGCTCGAGATCGCCCGGGAGCAGGTGGCGCACCGAGACAAGATGGCGAGACTGCTCTCGGAGCTGCTGGCGCGAATTGAGGGGATCACCCCTCTTCCCATTCCCGAGCATGTCACCTTGTACTCGTGCTGGATGCTTGGCCTCAGTATCGCCCCGGGGGCCTTCACCTGCTCGACGGAGGAGTTCGCCCGGCAGTTGGCGGACGAGGGAATCCCGGGCGCGGGGACGGGGAAGTACTATCTCATGCCCGAGGCGTGCACCTTCCTACAGGAGTGGGCCGCCGCCGGCAGATATCCCTACAGCCGTCCCCCGGCCTCGCGCTCCTACAGCTACGGCGCCGCGGCCTGCCCGAGGGCGTGGGACTTCCTGCAGACCTTCATCCGCTGGTCCACGTTCTGCGAGAAGTACGAGCCGGAGCACTGCGAAGTCGCGGCCGAGATCGTCAGGAGAGTGGCCGAGCGCAACCGGAGATAGGCCGGAGGGCGGGCCGCGGTGGGTCACAGGACGCCCCGAAGCTGCGCGGTCTGGGGCCGCTCCGAAACGGTGACGGTGGCCCGGTACTGCTTGCTTTCGCGCACGATGATCACCGTCGTCTCGGAACCTATCTCCGTGGCCTGCACCTCGTTGACCAGCTCCGTCCGATCCTGGACGGCCCTCTCACCCCACTGGATGAGGACATCGCCGGGCCGCAGACCCGCGCGATGGGCCGGGCCCTGGCGGATCATGTTCTGGACCAGAACCCCGCGGGGTTCGGAAAGCCCCAGGCGCTGGGCCAGCCTCCGGTCCACGGTCTTGGGCGTGATACCCAGGAAGGGTCTGACGATCTTGCCCTCCCGGATCAGCACGTCTGTGACCGGGAAGACGACCGCCGCCGGCACGGCGAAGCACACCCCGTCATAGCCCCCGCCCTCGCTGGCGATGGCGGTGTTGATCCCCACCAGCTCACCGTCGAGGTTCACCAGCGCCCCGCCGCTATTGCCGGGGTTGATGGCCGCATCGGTCTGGATGAAATCTTCGTAGCCGGCGAGCCCGATGTCCTTGCGTCCGGTGGCGCTGACGATCCCCGCCGTCACCGTCTGGGCCAGCCCCAGCGGGGAGCCCACCGCGATCACCCACTCCCCCACCTGCAACGAACCGGAGGTAGCGAAGGGCACGGCCGGGAGGTTGTCGGTATCGATGCGGATGACGGCGACGTCGGTGAAGGGGTCCTCGCCCACCAGGTGCCCCTCGTGTTCCGTTTCATCGGCGAGGGTAACGGTGATCTGCTGGGCGCCCTCGATGACGTGGCTGTTGGTGACGATGTAGCCGTCGGGGCGGATGATGACGCCTGAGCCCAGGCCGACCACCTCGCGGCGGGGCTGGACGAACATCTCATCCAGCTCGGGGAGCAGCTCGCGGAACAGCGGCGAGACCGGGAGTCGTCGGCCCTGCTCGACGCGGGAGGAGGAGATGTTGACCACGGCCGGGGTGACCCTGGCCGCGACGGCTGCGAAGGCGGCGCTGATCTGTTTGGCCGTGGCGATTGCGGCCTCATCGCCCCTGGCTGCGGGGGCCGGCGGGACCAAGAGGAGCGCCAGCACGGTTCCGAGCATCGCGGCCCGTGGGCGGCGCAGGCCGGCCGAGAGGTCGGCAACGCCCATCAGTTCTGCACCCCCTTGAAGTGGTCCCACCCACCGCGCTCCAGCTCCATCTCGCTGCCGTCCGCTCTGATGAGCGCCACCCCCTCGCCGTGCACGACGTCTCCGATCACGGTGAGCGGGCATAGCCCGGCCTTCTTCAGACGTCGATTGGCGTCCGGCACGCTGTCGCGCTCCACGGCCAGCAAGAGCTCGTACTCCTCGCCGCTGGCCGCGGCCCACCAGGGCGCCTTGCCCCGCATGTAGTCGGCGGCCAGGCGCGTGGCGGCGGTCTCGGGAAGACAGCGGACCTCGATTTCCAGCCGCACGCCGCTGGCCCTGGCCACATGGGACGCGTCCTGGTAAAGACCGTCGCTGACGTCGATGGCGGCCCGGACGTAGTCGGTCTCAGCCAGCACCGCCGCCTCTCTGAGGCGCGGGGTGGGGTCTACCATGCGCTTGCGCAGGGGGGCATACTGTGGCTCGCGGAGCAGGTCGGGGTCTGTGAGCATGATCTCCAGGGCCGCCTGAGCCTCGCCCACCGGGCCCGTCAAGACGAGCCTGTCGCCGGGCCGCGCGCCCGACCTCAGCCAGGGTCTCTTGGCGAACCCGATGACCACGACGTCCAGCATGATGTGCTCGGCGGCGGCCACCGTATCGCCGCCGATCAGGGGCGCCCCGTAGCGCGTGCCCGTGCCCGCCACACCGCTCATCAGGTTCAGGGCCGCCTCGGAGGGCGTGGTTCTGGGTATCGCGGCCGTTGACAGTAGCGCCAGCGGGTGCCCGCCCATGGCGGCAATGTCGCTGAGGGCTCCGGCCACCGTACGCTGTGCCGCCTCGAAGGTCGTCATCCATTCCAGGTCGAAGTGCCGGCTCTCCAGGGCCGCATCGGTCGCGAGCAGCAACTTCTCGGGACCTCCGACGTCGATCACCGCACAGTCGTCTCCGATCCCGCACTCCACGCCCTCGGGTGTACTGCCCACCATCTCCGCAACGCGCCGGATGAACCCGAATTCGCCCAGTTCCATCAGACTTGCCATAGGTCTCATTCCCGTGCGGTCAGCTCGAAGGTGGTGGGATAGGCGCTGTCCACCACGACATCGGGCAGATTAACGTAGTTCGGCCGCCAGCGATTGCACTCGTAGCCCACCGGCACCAGGCCTTCGGGGTCCCAGAACTCCACGGCGGCCGTTACCCGTGGGCGCTGCAGGAGCGGGCGGTTGAAGTCTCGTTCCTGCAGCCAGGTATACAGCGGGCGTGGCGTCTTGCCGTCTCGCCGCAGGATCCCGAAGCCGTAGTCGTCCACCGTGTGCCCCGGTGGCAGGCGCAGCCTCGCGGCCAGGTCACCGTTGTCGTCTCTCTCGTTTCCGGCATGGAGCTGGTAGGCCAGTATCTTCTGGTATAGACCGTACTTCTCCGCCGCCTCGAGACAGGCCTTCCACTGCTGAAGCATGAGTTCGTCCAGACGCGGCCCGTCCTCCTCACCGCCCTCGTGCGGATAGCCCCAGGCCCCCACGAGGTTGCCGGCATCGATGCCGAACTCCGTGTTCCACAGCGGCTTTGCGCCATCGCCGTTGAGGGCCATGGTCTGGCGAACCTGCATACCACGGTCGACGAAGGCCCACACCACCGGGACACCGTAGGTGTGTATGTTCATGATGTCAAAGTATTCCGCTCCACCGCCGTCGTAGATCCCCCGCGGGAAGTGGTCGGTGTCCGTCATCCCTCCGGTGAGCACAAAGGCCCGGGGACTGGCGGCCTTGATCGCCGGGTAGGCGAGCGCGAGCATCTCGGCGTACATGCGGCCCCGCTGCATCATCGGCACCCCGTTCTGGGCGCCGAACAGGTCCGTGAACGCCACGTCCATCTCGTTGAACAGCTCCCAATAGCGCACCGAGGCAAAGCGCGACGCCATGTCGCCCATGAAGCGAGCGAAGCGGTGGTAGCTCTCCAGACGGTTGGAGAAGCCGCAGCCCGGGGCGTTCCCGTGCACGACCACCTCGAGGATGATCCCCTCCCGGTCGCAGCGGTTCACCAGTTCGTCCCACCGGGCCAGAGCGGCTTCATCGTAGGACCCGGCCTGCGTCCCGGTCTCGATCTGGTTCCAGTACATGGTATGGCGGACCAGACGAATGCCCAGGTCGCGGACGAGACCGATCTGCTTGGCGGACATGTCGTGCATGCCGATGCCCAGCTCGACCCGGGGGTCGTGAACCATGAGCGTGTTGCCTACCCTGCAGGCGCGGTAGGCGTCGGCGGGGGCCGAGACAGCCGCCGCCAGGATCAGGCCACAGGTAGCGATGAAGCGCAGCACGCGGACTACCTCCGTGGGGGGTGCCGACCCCGAACCGGATTGTTACGAAAACGCGCGGACATCGGGATCGATATCCGCGCGTCGGGGTCGGCGCAGCAGTTTGGCGGGCACTTTGCCCTGTGGCCAGGCCGGAGGCCAAGGCCTTCCGGCACCGGGCCGGCGTTGCCAACGGATTATCCCGCGGCGCACAGCGGCAGCAGGTCCCGCAGTCTCTGGGCCCACTCGGCACCGAGGGCATCGGCCGAGACGGCCCCCTCGGCCACGGCGTCGGCAGGTGTGGCGACCACGACGACCCTGCCGTCATAGACCACCGCGGTTCCCGTCTCCACGGGCTGGATGGCGACCAGGGCCGGGTCGAAGTCGGCCATCAGATCCGGCAGAACCTGGTTGACCGCGGCCGCGCGCTCCCGCAGCGAGCCGTAGCCGCCGGCGGTGCGGAGACGCAGGATCACCACAGGCCCCACCCCGACGTTGAACACGGGCTCAGGGTCCACGATCCACGTGGGGGCGGTGCGCTCCAGCCCGCGGCGCAGGCCAGCGGCCCACTGGTATGCCAGGGCCTCCGCACTCGGGGCCGCGGCGACGACGACGTCCTGGGGATACACCGTGACGATGCGGTACTTGTCGACATAGACGGTGGGGGCCCCGCGGACCTCATCCACGTAGACCGGAGCGATCTTTCCCGCCCCCACGGCCTCGACGATTCTTTGCAGCACGATGCTCTCGCGCTCCGCCACGGAATAACCCACCGCACCGGTGCGGATGCGGAAGAAGATCTCAGAGTCGAACTGGATGGCGACCGCGGTGGGCGCGTAGTCTGCGGCGTTGGTTGGGGGCCTGACCGCCTCGTCCCCGTAGAAGACGATCTCGCCCGGAACGGCGCCGAGGGCTGCGGTGCACAGGACGGCGGTGAGTGCGACAATACATGAGTACCCGAGCAGTCTCATTGCCAAGCCTCCAAGACTCCGGTCCCCCCGTGCCGGATGCACACGGTGGGGCACAATTGCCGGCGACACTTCAGCGCCTATCGTAACTCTGCGGTCGGTTCTCGTCAACCCACCCCGCCAGCTCGCCCGGACCGCGCAACCTTGGCCGCCCGCGTTCCACCATAGCCTTCCCGCGGACGCTGAACTCCAAACACCCTCTGTCTGCCGCTCCGGGCCACAGCGCTTGCTGCCTGTTCCCGCCCCGAGGCCCAAGGCCCCCGGCAAGTGCGCTACTCCGGCCCGTCCAGGGTGTCGCTGAGCCCTCCGAACCGTCGGTTCCTGTGGTTGAACTCCGCAATCGCCTCCACCAGGTGGTCTTCCGTGAAGTCCGGCCACAGCACCGGCATCACGATGATCTCGCTATAGGCAATCTCCCACAGCAGGAAGTTGCTGATACGGATCTCGCCCCCGGGGCGCAGCAAGAGATCGGGGTCCGGCAGCTCCGGTGCGTAGAGATGCTCGCGGAAGACCTCTTCGTCGATGGTGTCGGGGTCCAGCTCGCCTTCGCCGACGCGACGGGCCATCCTCCTGGCCGCGTCCACGATCTCGGCGCGGCCGCCGTAATTGATGAGGATGTTCAGCACCATGCCGGTGTTCCGACTGGTGCCCTCCCGGCCTTCGGCCAGCGCCCGTTGCAGGGTCGCGGGGAGCTCACTCAGACGCCCGGAGGCAACCAGACGGATGTTGTTCTCATGCAGGCGGCGAATCTCATCGCGAGTGGCGGTCTCGATGAGGGCCATGAGACCCTCGACTTCCTCGAAGGGACGCCGCCAATTCTCCACACTGAAAGCGTACACCGACAGGGCCTTGACACCGATGTCGTTGCAGGCCTCCACACAGCGCGCCGTGGCCTGGCGCCCCATGAGATGGCCCTGGATGCGGGGTAGGCCACGCTGCCGGGCCCAGCGTCCATTGCCGTCCATGATGACGGCGATGTGCTCGGGGATCTTGAGGCCTTCGAGACGCGCCTGCCAGTCTGTGGTGGAACTCAAGCTTCGTCACCCTCACAGGGCGGTCCGCCGCCCGTTGTCGACAGCCCGACCTCCAGCCAGGCTCCGCCTCAAACCGACGAGCACGGCGCGGAGGTGCGCCTCGGGTCCGTGCCACGGCCGGGCGGCGATCCCGCGGGGCGGGAATATGTGTTTGGCGCCCCACGCCGTCGGCCGTGCGGCGGGACCGCACGACACACGGCGCACAGCCGGGGCCCGAGGGCGGGCGGCGCTGGAAACATCCGCCGAAGGCGGCCCTTCCGCCACTGCGGCAGCCGCGTTGATTCCTCGCCACAAAACCTCGGGCGGCCACCGGCCGGTCTGAGGTGAAGCGGTGCTACTGCTCGACATTCCAGGTGGACAGGGGCGACAGGCCGTCCAGGGCCAGCCGGCCGTCTCCCGTCTCGTCCCAGAACAAATGGCCCTCGCATGCACAGTCCGAGGCGCCAAATCCGGGGACGACTCGGGCCCGCCGCCTCAGAACCTCGGCCAGGCCACACTCGGTGGCCTGCTGCGGAGACCACGCCCAGACGAAGCAGACACTCGCCACCGAGGTGAGGTAGTCGATATGCCAGCGCAGGACCTTCTCGGGCGCGCAATGGCGGCGCACCCGGGCGGCAAGACCCCTTCTGGCACTGCCGACGTACAGGTATGTCCCGCGCGCGAAGTCTCTCTGCCCCAGTGCGCCCACCCGGATCTGCAGATCCTGCTCGACCCGCACGGCGATGGCATATACGCCTGTCTCAGGCAATGAACTCATACGTAGCGCACGTGGGCGACCACGAGCTCGACCCGTGCTTCCCCCACGACCCTCTGGCGGACCACCCGTTGGTCACCGTCGCCACGCTTGTCTCCCGCAGGACTTGTGGTGACCACCACCACCGACCACCCCGCCGCGGCCATCCGCTCTTGTGCCGCAGACAACTCGAAGGCGGTCATGTCAGGCGGCGGCTGGGTCAAACCTCCATGACCTCCTCGACCTTGGCCTCCGCCGCCTTGTCCACCTGCTTGACGAAGTCGTCGGTCAGCTCCTGGACGTCCTTCTTGCCCGACTCGGCCTCGTCTTCCGAGATCTCGCTACGCTTTTCCATCTTCTCGATCCCCGCATTAGCATCGCGGCGGACGTTCCGCACCGCGACCCTGGCCTCCTCGGCCTTCTGCCCCACGAGCTTGGCCAACTCTTTCCTGCGCTCCTCGGTAAGGGCGGGGATCTCCAGCCGGATGATGTTGCCGTCGCTGCTGGGGGTGAGGCTGAGGTCGGAGGTCATGATCGCCTTCTCGATCGCCCGCAGCGAGCCCTTGTCCCATGGGGTGATCACCAGTTGGCGGGCCTCGGGCACCGACACGGTGGCCAGTTGGTTGATGGGCATCTCGCTACCGTAGTAGGAGACCCGCACCTTGTCGAGGATCGCCGGGGAGGCACGACCTGTGCGGATCATGGCGAAGTCGTGGTCGAGCTTCTCCAGTACGCGCTTCATCCGATGCTTGGTGTCGGCGATGAGTTTGTCCACAGTCGTTCCTCCGTGCCTAATGGGGGTGCGGCTCCCCCGGTCGCTGTGGGCCGGGCTAGGTAGCAGGGCCCGGCACCGGCCACCGGTGTCTGGGTCGCGGCGGCGCGCATGGGCACAGCAACACTTCTGCGAGAGCCGTGCAGGTCGCGGTTACGAGCTTAGGAGGACACAGTTCGACGGACCGGGGCTCTATCCCTGCTCGGGATTGTACACATAGGTGCCCACCGGCTCGCCTCTGGCGGCGCGGCCGATATTGGCCGGGTCTCCGACGTCGAAGACGACGATGGGCAGGGTGTTGTCCATGGCCAGGGCGAGGGCGGTGGAGTCCATGACTCCGAGACCGGAGGTGAGGGCCTGGTGGTGGGTGATGGCCTCATAGAAGGTGGCATCGGGGTTCTTGCGTGGGTCCTTGTCATACACGCCCCGGACGTTGGTGGCCTTGAGGATGACATCGGCGCCGATCTCGATGGCGCGCAGGACGGCGGCGGTGTCGGTGGTGAAGAACGGATTGCCGCTGCCGGCACCGAACAGGACGATGCGACCCTTCTCCAGGTGGCGGATGGCGCGTCGGCGGATGAAGGGCTCGGCGACTTCACGCATCTCGATGGCCGTCTGCAGCCGGGTCTCCAGGCCGAGGCGCTCCAGCGCGTCCTGCAGGGCAATGCCGTTGATAACCGTGGCCACCATGCCGGCATAGTCGGCGGTGGCCCGGTCCATGCCGTCGGCGGCGGCGTCCTTGCCCCGCCACATATTGCCGCCGCCGACGATGATACCGAATCTCGTCTCCCCGTCCGCCGCCTGCGCGATGGCGTCGGCGATGCTCCGCACGGTCGGCCTGTGAATCCCCACCGAATCGGGACCCGCCAGGGCCTCGCCGCTGAGTTTGAGCAACACCAACTTCCACGGTCCGCGAGCAGGAGGCGTCGGGGGCATCTACAGCTCCTCTCCAACCTGGAAGCGCACGAAGCGCCGCACGATGACCTTCTCTCCGGTCTTGGCCAGCAGATCGTTCAGGAGGTCCTCGATGGTCTTGGAGTCATCGCGGATGTAGGGCTGGTTGAGGAGGCAGTAGGTCTCGTAGAACTTGTTCATGCGCCCCTCGACCATCTTCTCCACGATATTGGCGGGCTTGCCCTCGTTGAGCGCCTGCTCCTTGAGGATCTGGCGCTCCTTGTCCAGGGCGTCGGCAGGCACCTCGTCCTTGCCCACCCACCGCGGCTGCTGAGCCGCCACCTGCATGGCGACCTCGCGGGCGAAGGCCTGGAAGTCCTCGGTCTTGGCCACGAAGTCCGTCTCACAGTTGATTTCGACGAGCACGCCGATCTGGCCGCCGGCGTGGATGTAAGAGGTGACCACGCCCTGGCTGGCCGTCTTGCCCTCGCGCTTGGCCGCCACC
>CAYRFY010000001.1:29469-44993 GCA_964423635.1 uncultured Armatimonadia bacterium
GAGATGCCCTTCTTGCGGAGGGTCGCCACGGCTTCCTCGAAGTCGCCGTTGGCCTCGGTCAGGGCGTTCTTGCAGTCCAGCATACCAGCGCCTGTTTGCTCGCGAAGCTTCTTGACGTCGGCTGCCGATATGGCCATCTTCCCAACCTCCTGAGAGAACGCGCGGCCATTGGCCGCGCAGGGTGATTTCCGGGACCGGCCCGATACTGGGCCGGGATGGGGGCGCCGGGCGGATCGCCACCCGGCGCCGGAGACGCAGACTGCGGCCTACTCGTCCTCGTCGTCGACGACGAAAGCGTCCTCGAACTGGTCCTCGATGAACTGGTCCTCCACGGCGGCGGCGGCCTCCTTGGCCTCCCGCTCCGCCTCGATCTTGGCCAGCTTCGCCGCCTGCGCCTCGGCCACGCGCGCCTGGTACTCCTGCTGGCCCTCGATGGCCGCATCGGCGATCTTGCCCGTGATCAGGCGGATGGCGCGGATGGCATCGTCATTGCCGGGGATCACGTAGTCCACCAGGTCCGGATCGCAGTTGGTGTCCAGGATCGCGATCACGGGGATACCGAGCTTGTTGGCCTCGGCGGCGGCGAGATGCTCCCGCTTGAGGTCCACGATATACACCGCGCCCGGATCACCCTTGAGGTTGCGGATTCCGCCCAGGTTGTTCTCCAGCTTCTCGTGCTCGCGCTTGAGGCCCAGCACTTCCTTCTTGGTGAGGCGGGTCCACTCGCCCGAGGCCTCGGCGGCCTCCAGCTCTTCCAGGTGCTTGATGCGCTGGCTGATGGTGCGGAAGTTGGTCATCATCCCGCCCAGCCAGCGCTTGTTGACGTAGGGCATGCCGCAGCGCTCGGCGGCCTGGCGCACGGACTCCTCGGCCTGCCGCTTGGTACCGACGAACAGGATCTGCTTGCCGCCGGCTACGGTCTCGCGGGCGAAGTTGTAGGCGTCCTCCATCAGGCGCAGCGTCTGGTGCAGGTCGATAATATAGATTCCGTTGCGCTCATGGTAAATGAAGCGCTTCATCTTCGGGTTCCAGCGTCGGGTCTGGTGCCCGAAATGTACGCCGGCTTCCAGCAGTTCCTTCATGCTGACTAGGGCCAATGTGGCCACCTCCGCTTCACGGTCCTCCAGGGCGAGGGCATGGACTAGGGAGGACCGCACATCGCCGCGGCCGGCCGATAGCTCAGCCGATGGCGCTGGCGACGTTGCATCGTGAATTCGCCGTCCCTGCGCCGGGCGGTACGTCTGCCCGGACACAGCAAAAAACACTCCCCGCCGGCCGCTCCTCTTGTGCCCTCGCCGGGCGCGGCTACGGGGAATGGTTCTGTGGAGGACGGCTTGGTCTGTGCAGGGCCGCGATGCGGCCCTTCTCGCGTGGGACAAAATAGCATACGTGACCCGGCGGCGTCAACAACGCTGAGGCCGCGGGCACGGCCGAAGGCGTCGGGAGGCGCTACTCGTCCTGCTGTGGCTGAGGCATCCAGGCGCCCTTTTCGTCCAGCGCGGCCCGGGCCGCCGCCTGTTGCGCCGACTGCTTGCTCTGACCCTCGCCACGGCCGATCGCCGTACCGTTGTGGAGCACCTCGACCACGAACGTTCGGGCATGGGGTGGGCCCAGCGCTTCCACCGTTCTGTAAGACGGCGTCCGCTTGGTCTTCTCCTGCAAAAGCTCCTGCAGGGCCGTCTTGTAGTCAAAGACCGCCGTCTTCGCCTCGATCTCCTGCAGAAGCTGTGTGAAGATGTCCAGCACGAAGCGGCGGGTGGTCTCCAGACCTGTGGACAGGTAGACGGCGCCGACCAGGGCCTCACAGCAGTCCGCCAAAAGGGAGGGCTTCTGGCGCCCGCCGGTCTCCTCCTCCCCACGGCCCAGCAGCATGTGCGCACCCAGGTTGAGCTGCCGGGCCAGCCGAGACAGGGACTGCGACCTCACGGCGGTGGCCTTCATCTTGGTGAGCTGGCCTTCGGGCACGTCCGCGTGGGCGCGGTAGAAGTGCTCCACGACGATCAGGTCGAGGACCGCGTCGCCCAGGAACTCCAGACGCTGGTTGGATGCCGAGGCCGGTAGGCCTTGCTCGCGGGAGAAGGAAGCATGGCAGAAGGCCTGCCTCAGCAGATCGAGGCCGACCGTTGCGGGCAGCCCGAGGTCGTCGCGCACCCCTGACCAGTAGGCCTCGCTGTCGCCGGCTTGTGGCATGCTCTGCGTCGTGCGGTCTTGGGTGATGTGACTCACGTGCTTCCCTGTTTCCCGGTCCGTGACCTCGCACCCCAGTGCGCCGGGCCCGGCGTAACGCTACTGTTCGTACCGCCTGGCGATGATGACCCCATTGTGGCCGCCGAAGCCGAAGGAGTTGTTCATCAGTGTATCCACGCGCTTTTCACGCACCTGGCCCCTGACGATGTCCAGGGTGATCCAGTCCTCGGGGTCGTTGCAGTTCAGCGTCTGGGGAATCACCCCGTGCTCGATACTCAGCAGGCCGAGGGCCAGCTCGGTGGCACCGGTGGCCCCCAGTTGGTGGCCATGGACCGGCTTGGTGGAATAGACGGGCGGCGACCCGTCATCGCCGAAGACGTCCTGCAGTGCCCGGGCCTCCATGTCGTCACCTTCGGGGGTGCCGGGGGCGTGGGCATTGACCAGATCGATGTCCTGCGGGGCCAGCTCGGCTTCTTCCAGCGCCAGCCGCATCGCCCGCGCCGCTCCGGTACCATCGGGCAGTGGGGCCACGGGGTTGTAGGCGTCGCCGCTGGCACCATAGCCCACTATCTCACCGTAGATCTTGGCTCCCCGCGCCAGGGCGAACTGCAGTTCCTCGAGAATGACAATCGTGGAGCCCTCGGCCATCACGAAGCCATCGCGGGTCTTGTCGAAGGGTCTGCACGCCGTCTCCGGCGTCTCGTTGCGGGTGGCCAGTGCTTTGACCGAGCAAAAGCCGGCCAGCGACAGAGGGGTGATGGCCCCCTCGGCCCCGCCACTGATCATGGCCCGGGCCGCGCCGCGCTTGATGATCTCGAAGGACGCCCCCAGGGCGTGAGTGGAGCTGGCACAGGCCGAAACGGCGGCGTAGTTGGGGCCCCGGGCACCTGTCTGGATCGATACCATGCCCGATGCCATGTCGACGATCATCATCGGGACGAGGAAGGGAGAGACCCGGCCCGGCCCTCGCTTGAGCAGGATCTCATGCTGGGTCTCCCAGGTCCACATGCCACCGATCCCCGAGCCGATGAGCACACCGACGTCCTCGGCATTGCTCTGGGTGATCTGCAATTGGGCATCGGCCACCGCCTGATCGGCCGCCGCGACGGCAAACTGGGTGAACCTGTCGCAGCGCTTGGCGATCTTGGCATCCATGTACTGGGAGCCGTCCCAGTCGGGAATGTCGCCGGCGATGCGTACGTGGTGCTGGCTGGCATCGAAAAGCGAGATGGTCTTGATGCCCGTCTTGCCCTCGATAGCGGCGGTCCATAGGGCCTGCAGTGAATGCCCCACCGCCGATACGCACCCGATGCCCGTGACGACTACTCGATGTGCCATGGTATGGATCCTCTTTGTCGAGTCGGTGCTTGTCGCCGCGCGCCCGTCGCCGGACACGTCCAAGAGGCGCGGAGCCCCGGCACCGGCCACGGGGCCCGGCTCGCCTGAGGGGCGAGGTTTCACGGTGTATGCAATCCTGTCGCCGACAACGACGGCACAGGGCCGACCTCGTGCGGGCGGCCCACGCACCCCCGGAGCAGGCGCGGTGGGCTGTGGACCCGCGTGCGGTGGTCCGGCCGGCTTTGCGGCAAGCATGAAACGTCGCGCTCCGACCCGATCGCCCGGGGTCTGGCGCTGAATGGCCAAGGCAGTCGCCGGCCACCGCCCTGACTGAGTGTCGCAATCACCTGCGACGGCCCTGCCACTGCGGGGGAGGAAGGGCGCACGGATGGGCGCCGGCGACGCCCCGACCCGGGTGCTTCGCTCTCCGGCAGTGGCGGGACCACCGCGTCTGTTGTACCCCTGCCGAGCGACCTGGTTGAGCTAGTCCGAGGCGCCCTTCTCCTGCAGGTAGCGAACCACATCGCCAACGCTGCGGATGCTCTCGACGTCCTCTTCCGGGATCTCCACGTCGAACTCGTCCTCGAGGGCCATGACCAGTTCCACGATGTCCAGAGAGTCCGCGCTCAGATCGCCGTCGAAGGTGGCGCTCTCGGTTACCTTGCTCTCGGGGACCGACAACTCGCGGACGATGACTTCCTTGACTTTCTCGAACAGAGCCATTCTTATATGCTTCCTTTCGTACAGTCCTGCAGCCGAGGCGCGTGGCTTGTCCTCGGTCCAGTGCAGAATGGGCCGATCATAGCTCGGCCACTGACGGCGGGTGCTCGCGGGCTTCGCTGTCCCGCTGGTAACGGTGTGTCTTGCTGCCTGCGACCGACGGCGGATGGGAATCTCCGCGTGGCACGGCTACATGACCATGCCACCACAGATGCTGATCACCTGCCCCGTCACATATGACGACCTGGGTCCGGCGAGGAAGGCCACGACATTGGCCACATCCTCCGGAGTACCCGGACGCCCCAGAGGGATGTTTGTGAGCCAGGCATCTCGAGCTTCCTCGCTGAGCTCCTCGGTCATCGGGGTCTCGATGAAGCCCGGGGCCACGGCGTTGCAGTTGATGTTGCGCCCCGCCAGCTCCTTGGCTGTGGTCTTGGTCAGGGCGATGAGACCGCCCTTGGAGGCGGAGTAGTTGGCCTGCCCGGTGTTGCCGATCAGCCCGACGACCGAGGCGATGTTGATGATCCGCCCGCTCTTTTGCTTCATCATGGGCCGGGTTACCGCGCGGGTGCACAAAAAGGCGCTCTTGAGGTTGACGTTCAAGACCAGGTCCCACTGCTCCTCCTTCATGCGGACCAGCAGGCCGTCCCGGGTGATGCCGGCATTGTTGACCATGATGTCGACCTGGCCGAAGTGATCCATGGCCGCGTCCACCATGGCGTTGACGTCGTCTTCCCTGGCAACACTGCCCAGGGTCACCAGGGCCCTGCGCCCCAGGGATTCGATGTGGGCCGCGGTCTGTGCCGCGGTCTCCTCCACCAGGTCATTGACCACGATGTCCGCGCCGTCCCTGGCCAGCGTGTCGGCGATGGCGCGGCCGATCAGTCCGCCGCCGCCGGTCACGATGGCGATCTTGCCCTCAAGACACATTAGGTTTCCTCCGAGTGATCCGGCACCCGCCCTGGCCTACAGACCGGACCGGACAAATGCGCAGGCCTCAGCCGAGCACGCCCAGGACCGCCTGCAGGCTATCGAAGTCATCGACTGAGTACGTCGTCACCCCGTCGTCGATGCGCGGGATCATCTTGCTCAGCACCGTGCCCGGCCCCAGCTCCACGAAGGTATCCACGCCCTCGGCGATCATCCGCCGGACGCTGTCCTCCCAAAGGACGCTGCCGGTGATCTGTGCCACCAGGGCACCGGAGAGGCCTTCGGCATCCGTGCGCGGTGTGGCGTCGACGTTCGACACCAGCGGCACCGTGGCATCGACGATCCCCGCCCCGGCGATATGGGGCCTCAACTGCTCTACGACCGGCGCCATCAAAGGCGAGTGGAAAGCGCCGCTGACCTTCAGAGGCACAATGCGCGCCCCCCGCTCTCTGCCGATCTTCCGCGCCGCCGCCACGGCCTCCGCGGTGCCGGAGATGACAATCTGCCCCGGACAATTGTAGTTCGCGACGACGAGCTCGCCCTCCGCCGAGGCGTCCTGCACAAGCTCCGTCACCTGGTCGCGCTCCATACCGATGGCCGCCGCCATGGCGCCCCCCACCTGCTCGCCCGCCTCGGCCATCATCTCTCCGCGAGTCCTCACAAGCCTGGCCGCGGTCGCCAGATCGATGCAACCGGCGGCCAGAAGCGCCGAATACTCTCCCAGACTGTGTCCCGCCACCATGGCCGGGCCGCGCTCATGCCTCTTGCGAAGTGCCGCGAAGGTCGCCACGCTGTGGGCGAAGATGGCGGGCTGTTGAATCTCCGTGGGCGTCAGGGCGGATGCATCATCGCCAAACATGATGTCGGTCAGCGAAAACCCCAGGGCCTCGTCCACCACCCCGAATACGTCGCGGGCGATGGCCGACCGTTCATGCAGGGCTCTGCCCATTCCCGCGCATTGCGAGCCCTGTCCGGGGAAGATGTAGGCGATCATGGTTGTGATCCTGTGTGGGTATCGGTGCCGCGGCGATCGCCGGCGTCGCTTTTGGTCAGACCGACCGGGCGTCCGATAAGGGTCCGCGGTGATGCACGGCGGCGGTCGTGCCGGCCACCGCGTCGGGCCGGAAACTCACATTATGCACGAACGTGGCAGAGGTGTCTGGAGGGGCCGCCCGCCCGGAACCTGCATGATGTGAGCGGAAAGCCCGACCTACGCGGCTGCGAGCTTTCTTGCCGCGCATCTGGAAGTCCGGCCGAAAAGCCGGTTCTCCCCTGAAGATGTCATCCTGAGCGTCAATCTCGCGCAGCGAGATAGCGAAGGATCTCGCCATATGCCAGGAGATTCTTCGAGCTGCTCGATCCGGGAGCCGAGGCTCTCAGAATGACATTCCCGGCGAAGGCGGGGTTTTCGGCCGCGCATTCAGCGAAGCTCCGCCTCAAACCGACGAGCACGGCACGGAGATTCGCCTTCGGTCGGTGCCACGGCCAGGCGGCATAATGTGAGTGGAAAGCCCGATCCCGCCTTGCGGGACGTTCACGAACGGCGTGATCGCGACCCCAGAACTTGATTCATCTGTGCAGAAGTCGGTGCATATGGGCATCTAGTTTCCGAACTCGGCCTTCAGTGCCTTGATGAGCTCCGGGATGACCTCGAACAGGTCCCCGACGATCCCATATGTCGCCACATCGAAGATGGGCGCGGAGGGATCGCTGTTGATGGCGACGATCACGTCGGACGACGACATTCCGGCCAGGTGCTGCACGGCCCCGGAGATGCCGCACGCCACGTAAAGTTTCGGCTGCACGGTCTTGCCCGTCTGGCCCACTTGATGGTACGCCGGGATCCAGCCGGCGTCCACTGTGGCTCTGGAGGCGCCCACCGCTCCGCCCAGGGTGTCGGCCAGTTCGCGGATGAGGGCGAAGTTCTCGGGCTTCTTGATGCCTCGTCCGCCGGAGACGATGATCTCGGCGTCCTGCAGGTTGACCTTCTCGCCGCCCTCTTCCCGGATGATCTCGGCGATCTTGGTGGCCACCGACTTCTCGCTCAGGTCCACCCTGGTACGGATGATCTCGGCGCAGGCGCCGTCCTTGGGCTCGGAGCGCTTCATCACCCGGGGCCTGACGGTGGCCATCTGCGGCCGGGCCTGGCGGCAGAGGATGGTGGCCATGATGTTGCCGCCGAAGGCCGGGCGGGTCTGACGCAGGAGTTTCTCCTCGGGGTCGATGTCCAGGCCGGTGCAGTCCGCCGTGAGGCCGGCCCCGATGCGGGCGGCGATGCGGCTGGCCAGATCTCGCCCCATGGGGGTGGCGCCGATGAGCACGATCTCCGGCTTGTGGGTGTTGATCAGGCCGGTCATCACATCGGTAAACGGTCCGGTCCGGTACTGGGCGAGAACCTCGTGCTCGACGAGGTAGACCTTCTCGGCCCCATACCTGGCGGCAGTGGGGACGAGGCCTTCCACCTCATTGCCCGCCAGAGCCAGGGAAACCGTCTCGCCCAGGTCCGCCGCCAGCTTGCGCGCCTCGCCCAGCAACTCGAGGGTCACATCCGCCAACTGGCCGTCGTGGGTCTCGGCGATCACCCAGATGCCGCTGTAAAGGCCGGTGTCCACGTCTTCCTTCTTGGGCAGGTCGACGATGATGGCGTCGAATTTGCACGCCGAAGCGCAGGCGCCGCAACCGGTACAGTCCTCGGTGAAGCGCGCCTTGCCGTCTTCCACCACGACGGCACCATAGGGGCAGGCGCTGATGCACAGCTTGCAGCCGGTGCACTTGTCCACATCAATGCGGATAGACATGACAATGGCCTCGGAGTTGGCGGCGTGTGGCGCGCAGGGATTGGCGAAGCTCCGCCTCAAACCGACGGACACGACACGGAGGTTCGCCTCGGGTCGGTGCCACGGCCAGGCGGCGATCCCGCCCGGCGGGATCGCCGAGTCGGGTCCCGCAGGGCGGGACGGTGGCCAGCGGCCGGGTTGCGGCCCTATAACGTGCTTCAGACGTCAGGAAGCGCGCCCATGCAGGAATCTAGATGACCTTCTCGGCTCGGAGCTTCTCAACCAGGGCTTGGGCGGCCTGGGGCGGCTCGCCCTCGATGCGCTCGGCCTTGCGGCCGCGCGTGGGTGTGAACACGCGCACCACATTCGTGGGCGATCCCGCCAGGCCACAGCGGGCGGGATCGGCCCCGATGTCCTCCGCCGTCAGAGCAGGAATCTCTGCCTTGCGGGCCTTCATGACTCCCTTGAGACCCGCGTGGCGCGGCTCGTTGATCTGCTTGACGACGGTGAGCAGGCAGGGCAGCGGGGCATCGACGATCTCGAAGCGGTCGTCCAGTAGCCGCTTGACCTTGGCCCTCTTGCCCTCGACCTCGATGCCGATGGCATAGGTGACCTGGGGGATACCGAGGTGCTCGGCCAGTCCCGGGCCGACTTGGGCGGTATCGCCGTCGAAGGCCTGCTTGCCGCAGATGATCATGTCGTAGGCGTCCAGGTGCTTGACGGCCCTGGCCAGGGTGTAGCTGGTGGCGAGCGTGTCGCTGCCGGCGAAGGCGCGATCGCTGAGCAAGAAGACCTTGTCCGCGCCCATGGCCAGGGCCTGACGCAGCGCCTCGGCGGCCTGGGGCGGCCCCATGGTGATGACGGTGACCTCGCCGCCATGGGCCTCCCGGAGCTGCAAAGCGGCCTCGATGGCGTTCTCATCAAAGGGATTGATGATACTGGGTACGCCCTCGCGAACCAGAGTGTTGGTCTCCGGATCGATGCGGACCTCGGTGGTGTCGGGCACCTGCTTGATTGGGACGATGATATTCATGGTTATGGCCCCGGCGAGGCCCGCTGGAAGGCCGCGGGCGATGGGTGGTTGGTGCGACCGGATCTGGGGGCCGGCGCTCGGGCCGGCCCCGCGACGCGGCGTCTACTTGCCGGAGATGGCTTCCCTCAGCAGGTTGATGGCGATGACGTTACGCTGGATCTCCGAGGTGCCCTCGACGATCTCAAACAGCTTGGCCTCGCGCATGTAGCGCTCGACGTCGTACTCCTTGGTATAGCCGTGGCCACCGTGGATCTGCACCGCGAGGGATGCCACCCGGGAACAGGCCTCGGAGCCGTAGAGCTTGGCCATGGCGGCGATCTTCGAAAACTCCAGCCCGTTGTCCTTCATCCACGCGGCCTTGTGGGCCAGTAATCGCGCGCACTCGATGTCGGTGGCCATGTTGGCCAGGTGGTGCTGGATGGCCTGGAACTCGCTGATCTTCTGGCCGAACTGCTCGCGGACCAGGGCATACTGGACGGCGGCCTCGTACGCGGCCTGGGCCAGGCCCACGGCTCCGACGGCCATGCCGATGCGGCCCACGTCGAGAAGGTCCATGGCCACCCGGAAGCCCCGGCCCTCCTTGTACAGCAGGTTCTCGACGGGCACCTCGGCGTCCTCGAAGATTAGCTCGGTGTTCGACAGCGAGTTGTAGGCCATTTTCTTCTCGTTCTTGCCGATCGAGAAGCCCGGGAAGCCCTTTTCGAGGATGAAGGCGGAAAGGCCGCGGGTGCCGCGGTCGGGGCGCGTGCTGGCCACGACCACGTAGATCTCCGCATCGCCACCGTTGGTGATGAAGATCTTGGAGCCATTGAGAATGTACTTGTCGCCCCGGAGTTCGGCGCGGGCCTGCACCGAACCGGCGTCGGAGCCGACATTGGGCTCGGTCAGGCCCATGGCGCCGATGCTCTCGCCGGAGGCAAGGCGGCTGAGGTACCTGTCCTTTTGCTCGTCATTGCCGAAGGCCAAGATGGGGTACAGAGCCAGCATGTGGGCGCCGTAGATGGCACCGGTGGTGGTGCAGGCGCAACTGAGCATCTCGCCGATGACACCCCACTCCAGAAAGCCCATGCCCATGCCGCCGTATTGCTCGGGCACCGGGATGCCGAACAGGTCGCAGTCGCGCATGACCTGCACGTTGTCCCACGGGTACTGGCCGGCCTCGTCGGTCTCACGGGCCTTCTCCCTGAAGTCCTTGCAGATCTCGGCTACGGCATCAAAGATGTCTTGCTGCTCTTCGGTGAAAGCAAAATGCATGCAGGCCGCCTCCGTTGCGTCATGGCGCAGGGATATGGGTGCAACTGAGCCTGTCGGTGAAGTCCTTTCGGACTCTCGGATACGCGCGGGTGACGTCCCGTGGGTCAGCGCGTTTTCAATGCGGCGGTAACACATTCACAAGACCATGACGACACATTTCGACTCGGCCGAGCTATGGCAACGAGGCACATAGGCGACCCAACTGATCTAGCCGACAGGCTCAGCTCAGCACCATCGGAACACCGCGGACGCCAGACTGAAGCCCGCACCGAAGCCGACCATCAGCACGATGTCTCCGGGGTTGAGGCCGGTGTTCCGCTTGTACTCGTCCAGGGCGAGGCCGATGGTGGCCGCGGACGTATTGCCGTACCTGTCGAGATTGATGACCATGTGCTCGTAGGGGATATCCAGGCGCTTGGCCGCGGCGTCGATGATGCGGATATTGGCCTGGTGCATGACCATGACGTCTACGTCCTCGGGAGCGACACCGGCCTTGCTCAGGGCCTGTGAGGCGATCTCGGGGCATCCGCGGACGGCCAGCTTGAACACCTCGTGGCCGACCATGCGGATGCAGTCATCATGGGCGGCCAGGAGTTCCGGAGTGAGCCGTTGGCGCCCCCCGCCGGCAGGGATCATCAAGAGCCGGCCGGCATCGCCCTGAGTATCGGCGGCGAAGGACAAGAGACCGTCGCCGGGGGCACAGGGGCTCAAGACCGCCGCCCCGGCACCGTCGCCGAACAGGACGCAGGTGGCGCGGTCGGTCCAGTCGGTGATCCTCGTCAGGGTCTCTGCGCCGATGACCAGGGCATGATTGATGCACCCCGTCTGGATGAACTGCGCCCCGGTAGCGAGGGCCTGAATCCAGCCGGTGCAGCCGCTGACGAGGTCGAAGGTGTTGACACCGCGCACTCCCAGCTTGTCCTGGACGATCGAGGCGGTGGCCGGGAAGATTAGATCGGGGGTGACGGTCGCAACGATGATCAGGCCGATGTCCTCGGCGTTGACGTTGGCGTCATCCAGGGCCCTGCGGGCCGCCTCGTAGGCCAGGTCCGAGGTGACCTGGTCCTCGGCCACCACACGGCGCTCGCGGATGCCGGTATGCTCCACAATCCACTCATCGTTGGTGTCAACGATCTTGCAGAGGTCCTGGTTGGTCAGCACTTTGTCGGGGACATAGGCACCCAGCCCGGCGATCCGGGCTCCACGGATTTCCATGAGCGCAACGTTCCTCGTTCATCTCCGAAGAGTGGCGGATTGGTCTGGTGGTGGGGACCGGCAGGGCTCGGAGCCGGGTAACCCGTGGCCGTCGGCGGCCGGACCGTCTTGGGCGATGCGGTCCCCAAAGCCAGGTGGCGGCTCCCCATCCACACCGTCGAGCGGCCCTTGCTTTGTTACCCGGAAACCCAGACCGCGGGTCCCCGGACAGGCCGGACACCCGCGGTCGACTTGTCGCTGAAACTCACGTCTTCACGACCTCCGGCTTCAACAGACCGGCACAGGCCTGGCGGACATGCTCCACCACATTGGCCGCCGCAGACCGCTCCGCCAGCAGGAGGGCACTCTTGATGGCGTTGGCGTCGGATTTGCCGTGGCTGACGATGCAAATCCCGTTGACCCCCAGCAGCAGGGCCCCGCCGTAGCGGCCGTAGTCGAGCTGGTCTTTGACATCGCGGATCGCCCCGTGCATGCACAGGGCACCAAACTTGGCCGGGAGGCTGCGGGCGATACCCCGCTTGAGCATACTCACCAGCATGACGGCGACGCCCTCCATCACCTTCAAGGCCACGTTGCCCGCAAAGCCGTCGCAGACGACGACATCCACCTCTGTCCGAGGCTCATCATGCTCGTCGATGTACCCGAAGAGCTGATCGCCCTCGACATTGCCGATGAAGTTGATGGGGGCTTCGGAGAGCAGGGGCATTGCCGCCTGCGTCAGTTCGTTACCCTTGTGCGCCTCGGTGCCGATGCTCAGAATCCCGACCCGGGGGCTCTCGATCCCCAGCACGTGCTGAGCGTACAGACTGCCCATGATGCCGAACTGCTGCAGGTAAACCGGCTTGCAGTCGGCGTTGGCACCGGCGTCCAGGAGGACGCGGGGGCCGGCGATGGTGGGCAGAGCCATGGCGATGGCCGGACGATGGATGCCGGGGATGGTCTTGAGCCGGTTGGCACACAGGGCCATGAACGCGCCGCTATTGCCGGCCGAGACGCATGCCTGTGCCTCGCCGCTGAGCACCATCTCCACGGTGCGAGCCACGGAGGAATCGGGCTTGCCGCGCAGAGCGATGCGCGGGCTGTCCTCCATACCGACAACCTCGGAGGCATGACGGATGACGCAGCCGTCACTGCCTCCGGCCGCGTCGAGAATGGATTTTATCTGGGCCTCGGCACCCACCAGCGCGACTCGGGACTCGAGGGCTCCGGCGGCCAGCACGGCTCCCCTGACCGCCTGTTCGGGCGCGAAATCCCCGCCCATCGCGTCTAGAGCGATGATCATGAACTGCTCCTGGGATGGGCCTCCTGGTTGACCGTCGACGGCCTCAGGCGCCGTGGATTCAGGGGCCCGGCAGAAAGCATGATGAGACTACTCGCGCTCCCGCTTTTCCTTCTCAAGTTCCACTGTGTGATCCACCTTGCGCCCCTGGTAATACCCGCACTTGAAACAGGCATTGTGCGCGGGGATCATCGCGTGGCAGTTGCTGCACTCGGTGAGTGTAGGCAAGCTCAGCCCGTGGTGGGTGCGCCGCTTGCGCTGACGGGCCTTGGAATGTCGTCTTTTCGGTAGTGCCATTGGAACCTTCTCCTGTCCGTACGGACAGCAGCAAAGCTGTGCAGGTGACCGCCACAGCGGCATGCAGCGCCCAAGGGCCCCCCATACTGCGCGCCGGGTCACAATCGCCCGCTGCCCCGTCAACTATGGCGCCACACGCGCCGGGATGAAGCGTAACGCCCACGACCACATCAAAACGCACGCCGGAGCCGTCGGTCGCTCGGCCCTCCGGGGTCCCCGGCGGCCGGGCCACAGCAACTGCGGCCTGCGCTACCTGCCATTGCTTTGCTGCTCGTCGCCCCGCAGAGCTTCCAGTCCGCTCCAGCGCGAGTCCACCGGTCCACCGCATCCGCAGGGTCCGTCGTTGAGGTTGGCCCCGCAGTGGGTGCAGATGCCGGCGCAGTCCGGCCGGCAGAGAGACCGGGGAGGGACATGGACCACCAACGCCTGACGGACCAACTCGGTGAGATCCACCGTGTCCGCATCCAGAAGCGGGATCAACTGGCTCTCCTCGTCCTCCGCGGAGGGCCGCTCGATCTGGCTTAGGCTGCACTCCTCGTTCAGCTCGATGTCCAGGGCGACCTCATGGGGGGCCAGGCAACGGCTGCATTCGCACACCGCCACAGCATGCAGCCGCCCGCGGGCACTGACCACGGATCCCGTGTTGGTCAGCACCACACTCCCAGTCACCGGGCCCCGGAACTGTGTTCCGACGCCGTCGGGCACCGTAGCGTCGACCGGGCAGGTCACCCGCCCCTGGGGCTGGATGAGTTGGCTCAGGACTCCGTATCGCATAATGCAGAACGCGGCTTTCGCCGCGCTAGGGGCCAACTAGACAACACGGCGAGTATATTCGACTCCCGGGGGCCTGTCAAGACCGCGCCCCGCCCGGCGCGGCTTCGTTACTAAGCCCCGAGGCGGCCCGACCCACCCCGCCCACGCTCCCGGACCGCGGCGAGCCCCTACTCCAGGATCGAAAACAGGCTGTGGTAGTCGTCGGTCCATAGTCTCACCCGGCGCGGGCTATCCATCTCCGAGCCGGCGTCGGCAATCTCCGGGTCCGCCAGGGGCTCGCGAGATCGGCAGAGAAGGACCCAGTCCGAGGTCAGGTAATGGTCCTCATCCGGATCGTCCTGCACTCTGGCAACCTGCAATCCCAGATGCTCGGCCAGGCTCCGCACCACCGGCACCAGGTCCAAGACCTTATTGGAGATGTGCACCGCCAGGATGCTCTGCTCGTCCCGCAGGTGGCCAAGATACAGCTCCATGGCCTCCAGGGTCAGCAGGTGCGCCGGGATGGCGTCGCTGCTGAAGGCGTCCAGGGCCAGCACATCGTAGCGCTGCGATCCGCCCTGCTCCAGCTCACGGCTCATCGACACCCGGGCGTCGCCCATGACCACCTCCACCGTGGCCGGAGTGTCTGTGAGGTAGGTGAAATACCCGTCGGGATCGGAGAGCCGGCGGATCTGGGGGTTGATCTCGTAGAAGCGCACCACATCGCCGCTGCGGCCGAAGGCGGCCGCGGTCCCTGTCCCCAGGCCGACGACCCCGATGCGCAACCCGGCCGCCTGCCCGTCGCCGTAGAGCCGCCGGGGGTGACGGTGGACGGCAAGGCCGATCCCCGTCCGTGGGCCGTAGTAGGAGACAGGAGTGTGGCGCAGATGCTCGGCGGTGTACTGGAAGCCGTGAATGGTGCGCCCGTGCACCAGGGTGAAGCGGTTCTGGGTCAGGTCCTCGCTGACCGTCTCGGTCACCCGCAGCACGCCGTAGAAGTTCCTGGCCTGATGCACCGTGGGTCTGTCGGAATGGGCGCGCCGGTCGCCCTGGTAGGCGATGATGACCGCGGCGATGCCGACGACCATGGGCAACAGACTCAGGACCTGCACCCCTCTGGCCCACACCTCGGCATGCCGGAACACGACCCACGCGCACACCAGCCAGCACGCCATCAGGCCCACGTAGATCTCATAGTAGCCCCGGAACAGCACCGGAGAGACCACCCCCACCAGCACGCCGCCCAGTGCACCCCCGGCGGACACGGCCAGGTAGAAAACCGTCAGATGACGGGTGCCGGGCTTGAGCGCCACCAACTCGCCATGGCAGACCATGCACAGGACGAACAGGGCCGCCGCATATGCCACCACCTGCCAGGCCACACTCACCTCGTCCTCGTTGGCCAGCAGAACGAGGATAGCCGGCACCACCAGCACGGCCGCCGAGACATACCAGTGCCGGGCGTACCAGCGGCTGTTGTCAAAGCAGATGATGAAGGTCAGAAGGTACAGACTCAGGGGCAGGATCCACAGGAAGGGGACGACCGCCACTTCCTGGCAGGTCTGGTTGGTCATGGCCAGCAGCAGGACGGAAGCCAGCGCCGCCAGGCCGGTCCACTGCAGCCACAGCGCGGCGGTGGGCCGGGCGTCATCCCCGGCCGCGGTGGGCCGGGCGTCATCCCCGGCCGCGGTGGGCCGGGCCTCATCCCCGGCCGCGGCGGGCGCCGGCAATGGCGGGGCGT
>CAYRFY010000002.1:0-3966 GCA_964423635.1 uncultured Armatimonadia bacterium
GAGTGTCAAGATCGGCATGGCACAGGGACTGGCCACGAGTCCGAACATCATCCCCAGCAGGATCGCGCCGACAACCCCGCTCATGTGGGCCCATTTGGACTGTCCGGGCGCCCACGTGGAGAAGCTCAGCGGCAGAAGACCTGCCATATTGAGGCCGACGAGGATACACACCGCCGCGACGATGTACATCCATACGCTGCGCGAGAGCCCCAGGACGCTGCCGAGGAACCCGATGGTGGCGCCCAGGATGACATACGTGATCGCCAGGCCGAGGACGAAGGCCAGCGCCAGCAGCAGGCCCCTGGCTTTCGTCTGTGACTTTTGCCCTGAGATATAGCCGATGATGACGGGGATCGTGGGATAGACGCACGGGTTCATCCCTGTCGCCGCCCCACCCACGAACACGAGAGGAATCACCAGCCACGACGAGCTGTTGATCGCCTCCTCCAGGGCCTGCATCAGTCCTTCCATCCGGTCACTCCTTCAGCATCCCGAGTTCCTTGAGCTTGGCCAGGATCTCTTCCTTCTCGAAGACCCCGATGTGGCGGAACAGTTCCTTGCCCTCGGCATCCAGGAACACCTGGGTGGGGATAGTCATGATCTGGTACTGCTCGGCGATGGCCATGTTCCGGCCGACGTCATGGAACTCCACGACCACCTTCCCCGCCAACTCCTCTTCCAGTGCATCGATGATGGGCGCCATGTACTCACAGGGCTTGCAGCCTACGGAACCCAGCTCCAGGAGCTTGGGCAGCTCTTCTTCCGAGGCCGTCTCGGCGGTCTGGCCTTCTGTGGCCGGAGCGGGCTCCTGGGCGGCCTGCTCATCCGCGGCGGCAGGCTCGGGGGCGGCCTCCGCGGGCGGTTCGCCCACCGGCCCCGGGGCATTCAGCGCGGCCTGCGGCTCGGAGGTGGGGATGGGCTCGGTGCCCTTCCCCGCCTTGGCCGCTACTATCACGACGATCACCAGTACAACCGCAACCAGCGCAAGTATCTGCGTCTTGTTCATCAGCCAATGTCCTCTCTCGTGCTTTGGGTCGCGGATGCGATCACAGGCGGGAGCGGGCGGCGTCGCAAACTGTCTGCACCTCGGCCTCCGCGACATCAAAATGGTGCCCCTTCGCCACGCCCTCCTCGGTGACGACCACGTAGCTGTCCGTCTCTAGGCCCGCCTTCTCCAGCGCGATCCTCGCGCAGCCCACCGGGCAGCCGTCGATGGCCACGATCTTGTCGGCGCACCGGGCGTTGACCAGCATTCCCTCGATCCCGGCTCCGACGCCGATGAGGCAGTAGAGCTTCCCCAGGCCCTCTTCGTCGAGCTTCTTGGCCGCCTCGTTGGCGAACTGGCCCACATTCGAGCCCCCGCTGCAGGGGAAGAGCAACACGTTGTCTCCTGAGCAACAGCAGTCGGCGGCGTTCTCTTTCGGGGTGTTGCAGCAGTCAGCCATTCGCGTGCCTCTCCTTGCCATCAGGCGGGGATCTCAGTTGTACGTCAGTCGCCTACTACGGCGCGAACGCGCCGTTCCTGCAGGCCTGGAGGATTTGCTGCGGACTCAGAGCCATCTTGTCGGCCAGCGCGCTGCCGATGGTGACCATCTCGCCGGTCTCAAGTGGGTTGGCCTCCACCCACCGGCGCAGGTTCTCCGGCGATGCGAACAAGCCCTGATGGAAACAGCTTGCGGGGACCCGCGTACCGTCCGGCTGCACCCTCTGCCCCGACCAGGCCACGGCCGTGGACGGCTCCACGGAAGCCACGCTGCCCTGGTAGATGGTGACATCGATGGGCTCGCCGGTCAGACGGTCTCGGTCCCGAACCTCGACTTCTGAAGCCATCCTGGCCGCGATCCCCATGGCGCAGCCTCCGCAGCAAGCCTGCAACTGCAGGCCGCCGAGCTTCACGATGGCCGCCTCCTCCGGATAGGCCACTCGTTGGCAGAAACCGCAGCGAGACGCCAACTCCTTGCTTGCCAGAGCCGGGAAGTCCATGATGCTGCCGCCCGCCTCCGCGCGGGCCGCAAGGGCGGCGTCACGATCCGCGTAGGCCCTGATGGAAGGTGCGCCGCTGCTCTCGTCGAGCCCGTACAGATAGACGGCCGACCGAACGGGAACCATGGTCCCGCCGGCTGCCTCGGCAACCGCGGCATGCTCGGCCACGGCGGATGTCTCGGCCACCAGAGTGGAGGCCACGACGAAGAAGTGGTGCATGGAGCACAGACGATAGTCGCCGTCCTCGGTTGGAGCCTCCACTCTCGCCCGGGGATGGATCTCACCGTCACACAGGCTGCAGACGGCCTCCACTGGCCGGTCATCGGGTCCTGCCGGCTGCCAGCGGCTGAAGGTCTCGGCCTCGGCGGTTCCGACATCGACGCCCAGCTCCCGCCATTTGGCGAGGATGTCTTCCCTGGAGTAGAACCCCTCGTGGCGGAATTGCTCCTTGCCGGAGGCGTCGAGGAAGATCTGCGTGGGGATAACTCGGATCCCGTACTTGTCGCCGGCATCGGGGGTCTGCCACACATCAATGAACTCAACGATGAATCTGTCGGCGAACTCGGTCCTGAGTTCCTCCAGGATCGGCGCCATCTTCTTGCAGGGGACGCAACCCTCGGAACCCAGGTCCACCAGCCGGGGCAGGGCCGGGGCATCAGCGGCAATCGCCACAGCGGCCAGGCACGCGAAGCTCAGCACGACAACCGGTAGCAGGCATCTCTTGCCAATACGCATACGCGCGGTCTCCTCTGTCGATGTTTGGGGCTATCCCGAGAGCTTTGCCTGCACCTCGTTGAGCTTGCCAAGAACCCCGCAGTACGCGTCGCCCACCAGCTTGCAGGCGGCAGGAGCGTCCATGGGCTGCATGCTGATCATGCTTTGCAGCGCCTCCGGTGTGCGCTCGCTTTGCTCCACGATGGCGCCCACGCCGTGGAAGAGCCTGGCGGTGGCCAGGCGTGCCTGCTCCGCCGACAGCCCCGCTGCCTGCGCCGACTCGATGAGCTGTCCCACCAGCGGAAACAGGTACGTCGGCCCCACGGCCAGCAGCGCGCAGCAGGCGTTGAACTGGCTCTCGTCGATCTCCAGCGAGCAGCCCCATACATCCAGCATCTCCTGCAGGAGGCTCCGGGCCTCCGGGGAGATGCCGGCCTCGCAGACGAAGGCGTTCATGCCGGTGCCCACCTCCGTAGGAGTGTTGGGCATGACGCGGGCCAGGGATACCCCGTCAGGGGTGGCACGGCGCATGGTGGCCAGATTCGCTCCGGGAGCGACGGAGACTATCAGAGCGCCGGGCTTGAGAGCGCCGGCGATCTCCGAGAGCACCGGCACGATCGCCGGCGGCGGGGGGGCCAGGATAGCCACATCGGCCCCGGCTGCTGCGGCGGGATTGCTCCCGCTCGTCGCCACGCCCAACTCCTTTGCCAGCGCCTCCAGCTTGGTTGCGTCCGGGTCCGCGGCGGTGACCTGAGACGCCGGCACCGCTCCGGCCCCGACGAGTCTGCGCACGAGTACGCCGCCCATGATCCCACTGCCGATACAGGAAATCCGCGTCTCGCTCAGCATGGACATGATCCTCGGCCTCCCTTTGGGCTGATACGCAGTCGGCGGCCCTATCCGGCCGCCTTCAGTAGCTCCGCGATCTTCTCGGTCGGTGGGACCTTGCCGGCCACCTTCACCTCGCCGTCGATGGCCAGGGCCGGAGTGAACATCACGCCGAACTTGGCGATCTCCGCCACCGCCGTTACCTTCTCTACCTCCGCCGTCACCCCTGTCTCCCGGATGGCGGCCTCGGTGTTCTCAGCCAGCTTCTTGCACTTGGGGCATCCCGTGCCCAGGATCTGTATCTTCATTGCCTACGCTCCTCTCACTGGCAGTCGAAAGTCGAAGGTCGACCCTACGCCCGCCGTTCTCCGTGCGTCTCTGTGCTCTCCGTGGTCTGACGTTGCCGGCCGTTCCCAGTCGTTCTCAGCCGTTCTCCTGCCT
>CAYRFY010000002.1:4066-6026 GCA_964423635.1 uncultured Armatimonadia bacterium
TGCCGTTCTCCGTGTGACTCTGTGCTCTCCGTGTCTCCGTGGTCTGACGTTGCCGGCCGTTCTCAGCCGTTCTCAGCCGTTCCCAGCCGTTCTCAGCCGTTCCCCTGCCTTGCCGTTCTCCGTGTGACTCTGTGCTCTCCGTGTCTCCGTGGTCTGACGTTGCCGTTAGCCCGCTATCGCCCCGTAGATCATCCCGCTTCCCGTTGCCAACACAACGATGATGCAGACGAACGCGATGGTCTTCCTCGTCCCCAGCACACTACGGATCACCAGCATGTTGGGCAGTGACAGCGCCGGGCCGGCCAGCAGCAGCGCCAACGCGGGTCCCTTGCCCATCCCGCTACCCATCAGTCCCTGCAGGATGGGGACCTCCGTGAGAGTGGCGAAGTACATGAACGCCGCTACGATCGAGGCGAAGAAGTTGGCCTGCAGCGAGTTGCCGCCCACGAGACGGGCCACCCACTCATTGGGGATGATGCCGTTGTCGCTCCCCGGCATGCCCAGTAGGAACCCGGCGGCCAGCACGCCCACGAACAAAAGCGGCATGATCTGCGCCGTGAAGCCCCAGGTCGCGCCCACCCAGTCCTTGAGTTCATCGCGCGAGAACCAGCGCCACAGCATCAGGCCCAGGATCGCCAGCAGCGGCAGCACGATGTACCAGTGGATCTTGTAAACCTCCCACCACAGACCGGACTGCTCGGCGGGCTTGGCCCAGGCGGCGAAGATCAGGATCAGCACCATCACGCCTACGTAGACCGCCGTCTGCCACAGCGGGCGCTCCTGGTCGTCCTCCAGGTCTCCGAAGGCGGCTTCGGTCTCGGCCGCCCGCTGCTCCTCCTCCCTGCGGAACAGAAAGTGCATGGAAAGCCCCAGCACCACCGAGAACACCACGGCCCCGATGGCTCGGGCGAGGCCCATCTCGAAGCCCAGGATCCGGGCGGTGAGGATGATCGCCAGCACATTGATGGCCGGACCTGAGTAGAGGAACGCCGTGGCCGGCCCGATCCCCGCTCCCCGCGTATAGAGGCCCGCGAACAGCGGGAGCACCGTGCACGAGCACACCGCCAGCACCGTTCCCGACACGGAGGCTACGCCGTAAGAAAGCACCTTGTTGGCTTTGGGCCCGAAGTACTTCAGTACCGAGGACTGACTGATGAACACCGCAATCGCCCCGGCGATGAAGAACGCCGGCACCAGGCAGAACAGCACGTGCTTCTGGGCATAGTCCTGAAGCATCAGGAACATGTCCCAGACCGCGCTTTGCACGCGGGGATGCTGCAGGGGGATGAAGTAGGCAACTAGAAAGACGGCGACGATAAGAGCAAACTTGGTTCGGTCGGACATGCAGAGGTCTTCTCCAGTGGGCTGGGTGACGGACAGGTCACCTGGGAGTTGGCCGGATCAGGTGGCGACAGTTTGAGCCGGCTTCAGCCCGCGAGCGGCGCAAGCCGATTACCAGATCATGATTCCGAAATGGGCTGTTATGAACTTGACAGCCACGTACAGGAAGTAGAGGCCGAAGATCAGCTTCAGGGTGTTCGGCTTGAACCGCTTGATGATGGCCGCCCCGATCTGGGCCCCTATCACGGTCCCCGCCGCCAGCAGCAACCCGGCATCCAGGGCCACGTAGCCCTGGGCCAGCTTGATTCCGCCGCCAACTACGGCAAGCGGGATCATGGTCGCCAGCGAGGTACCCATGGTGATGTAAACCGGGGCGCCGAACAGGTAGATGAGTCCTGGTACGAGCGCGTAGCCTCCTCCCAGTCCCACAATCCCCGTCAGGAGACCGATGAGCACCCCGAAGACCGCCCACCCCGCCCTGTGCTCGGGGATCGAGTTGCCCTCTCGCTTGGGCATGGCGTGTCTGCCCAGCCCCTCCCAGGTCATGCGCATCGCGGGCCACAGGAACGCAAGCCCGAGGATCAGGCCCAGTAGGCTCGCGTGAGCGGTCAGGTATGTG
>CAYRFY010000002.1:6036-30646 GCA_964423635.1 uncultured Armatimonadia bacterium
AGGACGACCCCGATGATGCCTGCCCCCCCGAGCCACAGCGTAGCCTTCAGGTCCAGGTTCTTGCGCACCAGGTGGGCATAGCCCCCTGAGATGGCGGTGAAGATCACCGCGAAAAGCGTGGTCCCCACCGCGATCGGTGCGGAATACCCCATCCAGAAGTGGATCGCCGGAAGCATGACGCTGCAGCCACCGGTGCCAATGACACCACCCAGTACGCCGGCGGCCAGCCCGATGAAGACCAGAGGGATCGCGCTGACGATGTCGACCTTGGGGCCATCGCCGGCGGCGAACTCACCGCTCACGATGCCCCAGATGCCCACGGCGGCAATCACGGCGAGCAGCACACCGGTGGGGAGGTAGCGTCGCAATGCTGGCGAAGGCAGGGCGCTCATACTCTCTCTCGCTCCCCGTGCAGCACGGCAGTTGGCCTGGACATGGGTGCGCCTTCCTCATTTGCCTATGTGAATTAGCAGATACCGACGACACAAAGGCAGCCCATCACTCGGCGGCCGGCTGTATCCGGGTCGCAGCGTGAAGCCTTCTGGTGTCGGCCGCAACCGTCGGGTCGTCCCTGAGCCATCCCGCCAGCAATTCAAGCAACTGCGCCTCGGGGCTGCCCTCCGGCGCCTGGACCAGGGAGTACTCGACCCACTGGGCCTCGCGGGCATCGGTGACCAGCCCGGCATCGCGGAGCCACTTGAGGTGCCGCGAGATCCGGGGCTGCGGGAGGTCCAGCGCCTGCACCAGTTCGCAGACGCAGGCGGGCCTCACCTGCAGGCATTTGATGATGCGCAGGCGGTTCTCATCCGATACGGCCGTCAGCAGCGCGGAGATGTCGCGTGTTGTGGGCTTCATTGGTTTATCTGCCTAAGCGAATATACCGACCATTATACACTGCTTCGAAGGAGTGTCAACCCGCTAGGCGGGGAGTCGCGAGTCGGCGGGTCGGCGAGTCACGAGTCGACGAAAACGGTCCCGCAGGGCGGGAGCAACGGCGGTCGACGCGCCTCCCGCGCGCGACACGGTAGAGTACCGAGAAGGGCACTGCGCCCTCGGGTGCGAAGTACACCTCTCGGGTGGACGTCCGTCGCCACCCGCAGCACCAGCTACACATGGAGGTTCCATTATGCCGATCGCGACGCGGGCCTTCTCGGTACTCTTCCTGGGGGTGATCTGTCTGCAGGCCTTTGGACAGGCGACCAACTCTGACGACCCGTTCGTTGCTCAGCGCAGGGCCCTGGCCCACAAAGAGCGCAAGCTGATCCTCAATAATGACGGGTGCGATGTGTTGTACTTCCCTCCGAATAAGGAGGTGACGGTGGAGAACCTGCTGGACCTGCGCACCACGCCGCTGGCCGAAACTCAGGTGGACACGCTGTTTTACTGCTCCATCAGTTCCGGGTTCAGCTACTTCACCCACAATACCCAGGCGGGCACCATCCTGGAGCACGACATCGGTGACCAGCGGAATATCACCCGCGACCTGATCGAGATGGGCACCGACGCATTGCAGGTGATGGTGGACTTCTGCCACGAGCACGAGATGGAGTGCTTCTGGTCGTTCCGGATGAACGACACCCACGACGGGGCTCACCGGCCCGACAAGCCGTATCCGCTGTTCCCGCCGCTGAAGGAGCAGCACCCGGAGTACCTGATCGGGTCTTTCGACAAGCGCCCCAAGCACGGGTCTTACACCTCGGTGAACTACGGCCTGGCCGAGATCCGCGAGCTTGCCTTCCGGTATGCCGAGGAGGTCTGCCAAAACTACGATGTGGACGGCATTGAGCTGGACTTCTTCCGTCACCTGAGCTACTTTCCGACCCCCGCCTACGGCGGCCGGGCCACGGAAGAAGAGCTGGAAATGATGACAGAGCTCCTGCGCCGGGTGCGGGCGATGGCCGACGAGGAGGGCCGCAGACGAGGCCGCCCGATCCTGATCGCCACGCGCGTTCCCGACTCTGTGGAGTTCTCCCGCGGCCTGGGCCTGGACATCGAGAAGTGGATGGCCGAAGACCTCGTGGACATCGTCATCGGCAGCGGCTACTTCCAGATGAACCCCTGGGAGTACCTGGTGGAGCTGGGCCACAAGTATGATCGCGTGGTCTACGCCGGCTTCAGCGAATCAAGGGTCAGAGGCGACGCGCCGTCGATGAAACGCAATGCCATCGAGACCTACCGGGCCCGGGCCAGGCGCGCCATGCAGGCCGGCGCCGACGGCATCTACCTGTTCAACTTCTTCAACCCCCGGGCGCCCATGCTCCACGAGATCGGCAGTCTGGAGACTCTGCGCGGCAAGGACAAGCTGTACTTCGTCACCGTCCGCGGCGACACCCCCGAGCGCTACCTCACCGGCGGCGAGGCCATGCGGAAGGTGCCGATCCTCACCCCGGAGCGTCCGGCCGGTTTGCAGCCGGAGGACACCTACGTGGTGGACCTGCTGGTAGGCGACGACCTGGCGGCGGAGGTTGCCGAGGGCCTCGGCCCGCTGGCCACGCTCCACGTCTCGGCCCTCGGCGCCGACCGGCTGGCGGTGCAGCTCAACGGCACGGCGCTCACCGAGAGCATCGAGACCGCCGTCGGCCGGGACTTCGCCGTGGACCCGGGGCTCGTGAAGCAGGGCGAGAACCGCCTGGTCATCACCGCGCTGCCGTTCGCCGCGGCGGAGGCGGACGAATGGACAACGGTCTGGACGGCCGAGGACAAGCCCAAGTCTCCCTGGACCTCGGACCGCCCCTCGGCCCACGCGGTCGCCGAGCTTCAAGACGGTGCGCTGCTCATCGCCGACCGCGGCACCGACTCGGGGCAGTACATGTACTATCACTACCCCTGGGGCATCTCCCCGGAGCACGAGACCGTGGTCGAGGTGCGGGCGAAGGTCATCTCGGGCTGGAATAATGTGATCCTGTGCAATGGTGTGGCCACCGACCGCATCTGCCTGCGACCCGACGCCGTGTCGCTCTATAGCGACTCCAAGGTCCGCTACGCCATGGACACCACCGATGACTTCCACACGTACCGTATCGTGCTCAGGGGGCAGGACGTACTGGTCTATGTGGACGGGCAGTTGGGGCTCGACGGCACGGGCAAGTTCACCGCCCCGGTGCAGCCGCTGGGGCGCAATGACATCACCTTCGGTGCCGCCAATAGCCCTGAGGTCGGCGAGGCCCTCTGGCAGTCCGTGAAGCTGCGCACCGCGGGGATCTCCGTGTACGACCTGGCCCTGCGGGTGACGTATCCGAAGGAGTAGGGCGCGGGCAGGGGGAGTCGGCGCGCGTTCTGCTGTCGCATGCATCGCCGAGAGCACCGCAGGCTCCAGGTTCGTCGCGTAATGTGGTATGCTGCCCGCGGCGCAGGACAGCGGGGCGCAGACGCGCATCGCGCAGAAACGGAGGGCATGGATGAGATCCGGTCAGTCAGCTGCTCGACGGAAGGCCACGGGCGCACACGGCACGCCGCCGGAACTCGCCCGCTTCGTGGCCGCACACCTCGTCTCAGCCGTGGGCGATCCGTGGGTGTCCCCTCTGCGCGTTCTGGACCCCGCCTGCGGCGATGGCGAGCTGCTGGTGGCATTCCTGGCCGAGGCCCCGGCCCGAATGGCCCATAGCACGCAACTGATCGGCGTCGAGCAGGATCCGGCGACGCTCGCAACAGCAGCAGCCCGCTTGAGCGGCTGCGGAGTTTGCGCCCACCAACTCACGGAAGCCGACTTCCTTGAACTCGCGGACATCCAGTCGCGTGCGCAAGGGTCGCTCTTCGGCGACGAGGTGGACCAGTGCATTCTCCGGGAGCCAGTCGATGTGGTCATCGCCAACCCGCCCTACGTTCGGACCCAGGTGCTGGGGTCCGAGAAGTCGCGGGAGCTTGCGGGACGCTTCGGCCTAACGGGCAGAGTCGATTTGTACCAAGCATTCGTTGTGGCCATCACCGGCGTTCTCCGTCCGGGTGGCCTGCTCGGCCTAATCGTGCCGAACCGGTTCATGGCCACGAAGTCGGGCACGTGCACTCGCGCGCTGCTATCCGGCAGCTACGATGTGCTAGACGTCTTCGACCTCGGAGACACCAAGCTCTTCGATGCCGCCGTGCTGCCCGCCGTGGTCATAGCGAGGAGGCGCGGGGCGCGCAAGGACGGCAGCGGCCCCGCACACAAGGCGCGTTTCTGCAAGATCTACGAGATCGCTGACGACACCCGCGCCGCCGCATGCCCGAGGCGCGCATCGTCGGTCCTGGACGTCCTGCGGACGCGGGAGCCGGGGGTGGTAATGGTCGGTGGCCGGCTCTTCCGGGCGCAGTCCGGTGACCTGGTGATCGGCCCCACGCCCAGCGAGCCGTGGGCGCTGATGGACGAGCGCGAGGCACGGTGGGCGGCGATGGTGGAGGCAGGGGCCACCAGCCAAGTGTCCGATGTGGGGACGGTGCGAGTAGGGATCAAGACGACAGCGGACGACGTGTTCATCAGGGACGATTGGGCATCACTTCCCGAGGACCAGAGGCCGGAGCAGGAACTCCTGCGCAAGCTCCTGTCAAGCAGCGAGGCCCGGCGCTGGGTCCCGAACGTCGCGAGGGCTGCCCCCAAGCATGTGCTCTACCCACATGAGACGCGCGGCGGTGCGAGGCGACCGGTAGACCTTGCCCTGTACCCCAGGGCGGAGGCGTATCTGAAGCGATACAGGGCGCGGCTGGAGGCACGCGCATACGTCCGTGAGGCCGGGCGCCAGTGGTATGAACTCTGGGTCCCCCAGGACCCTGACGCGTGGGCACGCCCGAAGATCGTGTTCCCTGACATAAGCCCTTCGCCACGCTTCTCCGTTGATACAGATAACTGTGTGGTCGACGGGAACTGCTATTGGCTCACCCTCCATGAAGGGAGGGAAGACGACCTGGTGTATCTCATTCTGGGAGTCGCCAACTCGGGGACGATGGCCAAGTACCACGACCTCCGATTCGCCAACCGCCTCTACGCAGGGCGCCGACGCTACCTCTCGCAGTACGTGGCGCGCTACCCACTACCCTCACCAGACACGCCAGCCGCCCGCGCAGTGATCGCGGCGGCCAAAATGCTCGTGCAGAGCGCCCCCGAGGACGCGCCGCGCGGCAGACTAGAGCGGCAGATCGACACAGCGGTTGCCGAGGCCTTTGGGGTGCCTGAGCCCGCCGACGACTACGGGTTGTAGACAGCCCTGCCGTCGTGGCGGTCGAAGAAGGACATGGGGATAGCCTTTTGGCACTTCCAATTCACATCACTGACATAGGTGAAGAGATGGCCCAGCTTCTCCCCGGGACACAGAACGAGACCCGCGACACTCGATGTAGAGATGTCACAGAAAGCCACCAGATACCGAATGTCGGCCGTGGTCAGGCCCATGCAGTCCGGCACTGGCTCCACCACCGCAGGCGTGAAGCGGCCTAGGTCAACGGTTGGGGCGTCCTGGACCTTCACTTCGAGGGCCTGGTTCCGGATGTCCGGGTATCCGCCAGCCAGAGCAGCGTTTGGCCCTCTTCGGAAGCCGAGCACATCAGCGACGAGGCCTTCCAGGGCCTGCCCTCGGCTCTTCGTGGGTGCCTGCACAAGCGTTCGCCCCAAGAGACCCCCAACCAGTCGGTCTCGCAGTTGCTCAATGGGCAACAGGGCGTGGGGTTGGGGGGCGTCGGAGATTGCCGCTCCGGGCACGGGCGGGCCGCTGGCTGCCCGGACCGACGGCGTGTCGGGGAGACAGAGAACGGGAGGCGAACCAGCCAGGACCTTCTGCCTCGTCTTCGCACCGATGGTCATCTGGTGCTTGACAGTGGGACGCCCAAACGGACCGAAACGACGCACAACGTACTCGGGCGTCAGGACGACGACACTGCGCACTACTTGTGCGTCCGGGTCGATGCGAACCAGCACAATGCGAACGTCCCTTGCGAGCAACGGGTCGCCCGCAGCATACTCGACGAGAACGCCGTCGGAGGCCGGGAAGCGGTTCCAGATCTGAAGGTTGTACGAGTCCCCCGATGTGACGATGTATGTGTCGACCCACTCGCGGCGTATTCTGGGGACGCCCTTGCCGCGGGGGGGCACGACACCGAACTCCCCCGGGGCGGCGCCGGGTGGCAGTCTCTTTTCGCCTAGAACCGCTGCGACCACGCGGCGGAGGTGCGAGCCATCCGTCCTAGTTCTGCCCGTCAGCGCGAACGGCTGTCCGACCAGACTGCCCAGACGCTCTGCCAGAACCTTGGCCGGCGTGAGCGCGCTCTTCCCGACAGGGGGGATCCTTAGGTCACGTTCCATCGGGCGTTGCTCCCTCGTCGCCATCGCGATCAGGCAGCAACTGCGCGACCGCCACCCCGAGCGCATGCGCGATGCGTCGAAGGTTGGTGACGCTGATGTTCCGCTCACCGCGCTCCGTTGACCCGATGTAGGTGCGGTGGAGGCCGCTTTCCAGGGCGAGGACTTCCTGCGACCACCCGCGAGCCTTCCTCGCGTGCCGTATCCTTGCACCCAACGAACACAGGAACTTCCCGTCAGCCGAGGTGTCGCGCATGGTGGGTCCATTGTTGCCATGCCATCGCGCCCCGTCTACAGACTATAAGTAGCATCGCAACCGGTGCTCCCGCCGTCCCTGCTGGCTAGTGGCCAGGCCTCTCGGCCGCAATGACATCACCTTCGGTGCCGCCAATAGCCCTGAGGTCGGCGAGGCCCTCTGGCAGTCCGTGAAGCTGCGCACCGCGGGGATCTCCGTGTACGACCTGGCCCTGCGGGTGACGTATCCGAAGGAGTAGGTGGCAACGTCCCCCTGCTTCTCGAGCTCCAGGGGTCCCATCTACCGTGCCATCCTGAATGGAGACGCCCTATGGCAATCAGAGCCGCCGTGATCCCTGCGCCCAACTGTCCCGTGGAGGTGCGGAGCTTCCCGATGCCGGAGCTTGAGCCCGGTGCGGCGCTCCTGCGCACCTTGTACTCCGAAGTCTGCGGCACCGACTGCCACCTGCTGCGCGGACAGCTTCCGGCCGCGCCTTACCCGCTGATCCCCGGGCACATCAATGTGGGCGCATTGGAGCGGCTCAACGGCCGTGTGACCGACGCCTTCGGCGCGCCTCTTGCCGAGGGTGATGTGGTCACCTTCCTGGACGTGCACGAGACGTGCAACAATTGCTGGTATTGCCTGGTGGCCAAGGCCACCACGCGCTGCCCACATCGCAAGGTCTACGGCATCACCTACGGCGCCGACGAGGGGCTGCTGGGGGGCTGGAGCGAGGTGGTGTACCTCAAGCCGGGTGTGAAGATCATGAAGCTGCCGGAGGGGCTCTCACCGGAGACGGCCATCGCCGGGGGCTGCGCCCTGCCCACGGCGTTCCATGGCGTGGAGCGCGGTGGCGTGGGCCTGGGCGACACCGTCGTGGTGCAGGGCTCCGGGCCGGTGGGTCTGATGGCCTGCGCCCTGTCGCGGCTCTCCGGGGCGCAGCGGGTGATCGTCATCGGAGCGCCGAAGCTGCGGCTGGACATGAGCCTGCGTTTCGGGGCGGACGAGGTCATTGACCTTGAGGACACCGACGAAGAAGCCAGGCGGGAGGCAGTATTCGCGGCCACCGGGGGCCGTGGAGCGGATGTCACCATCGAGGCCACGGGCAACCCCGCCGCGATCCCGGAGGGCATGCGGCTCACCCGGGATGCCGGGGTCTACGTGGTCCTGGGGCAGTACACCGACGCCGGCGAGGTGGCCTTCAGCCCCCATCGCGATCTGAACCGCAAGCACCTGGACGTGCGGGCCACATGGGGCATCGACTTCTCGCACATGTACAAGTCGCTGCACGCCATGGCCAGGTTTGTCGACGTGTTCCCGTGGGGCGACCTGGTCAGCCGCAGCTACGAGTTGACCCAGGCCAATGAGGCGCTGGCCGACGTGGAGGCCGGCCGAGTGGTCAAGGCGGTCATCTGCCCCAACGGCGGGCCCGGTGGCGGGACAGTAGCCCGGCCCCAGAACCCTCGGTAGGTTGGGGCGACCCCCCAGCCGAAAGTGGGGCGGGTGCACCCGTTACGCGCCATGGGAAGGTCTGCAACGTGCGCTGCCCCAGACCTCAGTCGCCGTCTTGGGCGTGCCGGCCGCTTCCCTTCCCTCGGCCGGGGGGAAGGATGTCGTCTGCGCAGGGCGAAGGAGAAACAGTCGCAAGCGGAGCACGTGCGTCCAATAGGGCCGCGCAGCGTCCAAGGTGCGGTCTGCGGGTGCCCGGAGCGGTGCCGTGCCCTCGGTCGCGCCCGACTGTGTGGTCAGCGGCTGTGGCTGCCCAAGCCGCCAAAGCCCGGTGCAAGACAACCACCACATGACCGACAGGCACAACGGCGGGGCCAACCTCGCCTTCCTCGACGGCCACGTGAAGTGGATGAAGATCACGGTGCCAAGCGCGGCCAGCAACTTCCGGTCCAGCGATCCTCCAATCGCCATGTTCTACGGCCAATAGGGCCGGGCAACCCGGCCCGGACGATAGCGAAAGCGGTGAGGCACAATGAAGAGCGTATGGCGGATGCCGGTAGTCCTCTCGTCGATGGCGGCGTTTCTCCTGGCCTGCGGCGTCGTTGCATGGGCGCAGACCCCACCCGGACCGTGCTGTCCTCGGATCCAGGGCCTCGGCCCCTTCGCAGGCGATGCATCTCAGCCGTACATGGGCCCGAAGTACTTGTGTTCCGGCGCCACGAAGCTCGCCGTGATCTACGACCGCTTCTTTGCCGACACGCAGGGCGTGAACGCGGCCGGTACGCTCCTGATACCGGTGCGCACGTTCACCATCACCGGCGCCGAGATCGAGACGCCCGACCGTCGCACGGTGATCGTCAACATGCCCTCGCGGTCCGTCAGGCTCACACTGGGCAGCCACGATGTGACCGTCTCGGTGGGCGACCAGTCCGTCGCGATGGTCTTCGCGATGTGTCCGCGGTTGCGCAATGGGGTCACCTTCGTTCCCGCCCGGGCCATGGCCGGTGCACTGGGGCTGTCTGTGGACTGGGAACCGGGGACGCTGACTCTGTCTCCGGGCGCGGTCGCCGTTGAGGCCCAGACCGCCGCGGCCGGCGTCCAGTGCCCTGTGGATCAACTCGACGATGCACTGGGCATCGCCGCCGTCCCCGGGCAGGTTGAGACGCCCTTCGGGCTCGGAGTAGGCGTGGTCTCGGTAGTGCCCGGCGGCCGCGCCGATACGCTGGGCCTACAGCCCAGGGACGTGGTCCTGGCCTGCGACGGCACCCGTGTGACCTGCCCCAAGGACCTCCACGCCATCATGACCGAGAAGAGAGCCGCCAGCGCGGCGCCCTGCACGCTCACGATCTCACGCGATGGCGAGAAACTCGACCTCAAGTGCGTGGCACACCAGTGAGGTAATCCACAGCACCGGATGGCGCTCACGGTCGGGCTCCGTTGCGGGGCCCGACCGTCGCGTTTGGGGCTGCCGCCGGCTCGTCGGGAGCCGATGCACCGCCGTGCTCCCCTCCCCGCCTGCGGAACGCGCCGGAGTGGGGTCCCACCCGCGTCGTGCTCATGCCATCAGTCAGACTCCTCGGTACGCGGCCCACCGGAGGAGCCACAGGCACCGGGGGCGAACAGCCTCCGGTGCCGATCTGGCCGCCGCTCTTTCCAAAACGCCCGGAGGTCGACCATGGCAAAGCACGTCCTTTGGCCCGCCATACTCCTTCTGTGTGCCGGCACGGCCGGTGCCCAGCCCAAACTCATTCCCCCGCCGCAGCAGGTGACTGAGGCCGAGCAACGCCTGGACCTCGCGGAGGGTCTCCACTGCGTGTTGGCGGTGCCTGAACGCGAGGACGATCTATTCGCCGCGGAGCAGTTGGCTCAGGAGATGGAGCTGGCCGGCCTGCCGATGGCCGTCGGGGGGCGGCCGGTGCATATCGGCAATCTGTCGGATGCGGACATCGCCCGCGAGGTGGAAGGCGTCGACCTGTCGCCTCTGACCGACAGGGGGCCGGAGGCCTATCTGCTCCGGGTGGAGCCCGGGCGTATCGTGGCGGCCGGAAACGGGCCCGCAGGCACCTTCTACGCCATCCAGACTCTCAACCAGCTCATCCGCGCCAACCGGGAGGGCACCACGATCCCCTGCGTGACGGTTCTGGACTGGCCGGGCCTGCGCTATCGCGGCTACTCCGACGACATCAGCCGCGGGCCGATCCCCACCATGGACTTCTTCAAGCGCCAGATCCGCACCATGGCGCAGTTCAAGATGAACATGCTCACCTTCTACACCGAGCACGTTTTCAAGCTCGACAAGCACCCCATCATCGCTCCCGAGGACGGGATCACACGGGAGCAAGTCGCGGAGCTTTCGGAGTATGCCCGCAAGTACCACGTGGAGCTGGTGGGCAACTTCCAGTCTTTCGGGCACTTCTGGCAGATCCTGCGCCACGAGCAATATGCCCACCTGCGCGAGACCCCCGGTATCCTCACTCCCGCCAAAGAGGAAAGCTATCAGTTCCTGGACGAGGTCTACAGCGAGATTGCCCCGGCGTATAACTCGGACCTTTTCAACGTCAACTGCGACGAGACCCAGGGGCTCGGCGAGGGGCCCAGCAAGCCGTTGGCCCAGGAGATCGGCGTGGGCGGCGTGTACCTGCGGCACATGAACCGCATCCACGATCTGCTGGCCGAGAAGTACGGCAAGCGCATGATGATGTGGGGCGACATCGCCCTGGAGCACCCCGACATCGTGGGTGATCTTGCCAAGGACACCATTCTCTTGTCCTGGGGCTACGGCGCCCGAGAGAACTACGACAGCGCCATCGAGCCCTTCGTCAACGCCGGTCTGCAGTTCATGGTCTGTCCGGGCGTCTCCTGCTGGTCCCGTATCTTCCCGATCTATGACAACGCCATCGTCAATATCCAAAACTACGTGCGTGATGGCGCGAAGTTCGGCGCCATCGGCATGCTCAACACGACATGGGACGATGACGGCGAGAACCTGTTCCACTGGAACTTCTACGGCACCAACTGGGGAGCGGCCTGCGCCTGGCGCCCCGGAGAGGCCAGCATCGATGACTACAATGCCGCGTATTCCCAACTGAGCTACGGCATCTCGGACGACAAGGTCGTGCAGGCCATCGAGATCCTCACCCGGTGCCAGCGCAACCCGCTGACTCAGGGCAACAGCAACCGCGCGTTTTGGGTTCGTCCCTTCAGCGCCCTGGCCACGACGTACGAGTCGGTAACGCGCCAGGCCCAGGACTTGTGCGACCAGACAGGCCGGGCCCTGGAGCTACTCCGCGCGGCGCAGGCGGAGGCCATCGCGGACGCCGAGGACCTGGAGTATCTGTTCTTCGCCGGGCGGCGCCTGCACGCCATCGGCCAGGGCCGACTGCTGTTTCTGCAGTCCGCCAGGAGATACGATGAGGCCGCGGACAGGCTGCCCGATGCGGAGCCGGCCAAGGAGGCCCTGCAGTGGGCGGTGCAGGCCGCCGGGGAGCACCTGGCCACCATCGAGGGCCTGCGTGCCGAGTATGAGCGCCTGTGGCTGCTGGAGAACCGGCCGTGGTGGCTGGAGGAGATGAGCGGACGCTACGGCGCTTTGATTGGCGATCTCCGCGCCCACCATGACAAGCTGGCGGCGGCTCTCGACGAGTTCAATCGGACCGGCGTGGCCCCAGACCCGACCTTCATCGGCCTGGAACTGGCCGAGACCACGCGGCGCAATACCCGGCCAACCGCCGCCACCGAGAGCCTGCTGCCCGCGGACGCCCCCTGGTGGGACGACCGCTGGCCGCACCGCATCGCCCTCCGCGTGGACAACGGCGACACCCCCCGGCTGGACTACCCCGTGGAGGTTCAGGTGAGTTTCGGCGAGCACAGCGTAGCTCCCGCCTCGGTGCGGGTCGTGGAGTACGCGGGGGGACAGATGCAGGCGCTGGCCACGCAGTATGAGCCCACATTGCCCAATAAGGGCAATGTGATGTTCTTTGCTCCCGGACAGACTTCGGCCGGGACCTCGCGGACCTTCGCCATCTACTACGACCTACAGGGCACGGCCCCCAAGCCGGAGCAGGCCATCGGGGGGCTCACCGTCCGGGCCGAGGGGGGCTCGCAATGGGTGGAGAACAGCCGCTACAGGCTGCTCCTGGGCACCCACGGGGCTCACATCTTCGAGTGGTTCGTCAAGGCTCTGGACGATCTGGAGATCACCGCGCCGGGCAGAGGCGGCTGGGCCGGCTTCGCCGACAGCGGCCACAATGACCGCGACGCCCACTTCGCCATCAGCGTGGAGACCGCGGGGCCACTGATGGCCAGGCTCCGCGCCGCCTCGGAGGGCGCCGGCAGCGAGAAGCTCTTCACCTTCTACGCCGACAGGCCCTATGTGGAGGTCATGCTCGCGGCGCCCGTGGGCTTCTACTGGGACTACGACCGCGTGGAGAACTTCGCCGCCGACAAGGGCAATCCGGGCACAGCCCTGTTCTCCAATGGCCATACGGAGCCCGTCTGCGCGTCGGATGAGCAGATTCACGCGGAGGCCTCCGGGGTCTACTGGTGCGCCAAGACCAGACAGGACGGTCTCCTCCTGGCCAATATCACCCCGGAGGTGGATGGCACGCACATGACGGGCCCCGGTGGTGGCTGGGGTGGAGTGGGCATCGAGCGCAGCAAGCCGGCGGCCCATTTCGTGACCTTCGCGGACCAGATCGAGGGCGACCCGGCGCCGCTGCTGGACGCGCTCCGCCAAACACTGGACATGCGCGGCCAGCCCAGGCTTGTGATCGGGAAGGTGGAGAGGCGGTGAGCCGGCGGGCATTGCGGGGTGGGGGAGATGCGAGACGATCACGGACACTGATCTGCTCTCACCCCGTCTTTCACTTACCGCGATACGGCTGCCCTGGAGAACTGGAGAGGTTGCAGAACCAGGGCGGGAGCGAATAATCGCGCCACGCTCCGTTCCGCCGTTCCGCATCTGTCTGGCCACTCACTCCCCGGCCGGATAGCGCTCGAAATGCACGTTGTCCAGATAGAAGCTGCCCTCGCCCTCGCCTGAGCCCACGAAGTACACGCTGTCGCAGCGGAAGAACCACTCCGTCGCGTAGGGGATGCTCTCAGTCACCTGCGGCTCCTTGCCCGCTTCCGCCACACTCAGCCGGTAGGAGGGTGCGTTCCCGCCCAGGTCCACGACCACGTCTACGTGGAACCACTCCCCGGGCGTGAACGTACCCAGCTCCTGATCTCCCTGGGAGATTCTCCCCTCGTCGGAGAAGCGCAGACTCGGTCCGGGTCCCTTGCCTTCATAGCGCAACTCCAGCAGGCACGTGGCGCCTGCATCGACGCGCAGGTCGAAGGACAGCTTCGCCCGCCCCCGCTTGAACGGGGGCACCGACCGGTGCAGGTAGGGCCAGAAGCTCGACCCGGGCTTCTCCGTGAATTTGAGGCTGCGCCGCCCCGAGGCGGCGGTCTCGTCGGTGACTGAGATTGCTGTGCCAAAGCGGTTCTCGGCGGCCCATGGTGCCGCCGGGGGCTCTCCGGGGGCCGTGGCCTCGAAGTCATCGGCGAATACCACCCCACCGGTGGTGTCCTCCGGGTGGAAGCGGGCGCTGCGCACCGGAAGGTCGGAGGCCAGGCCGGCGGAGACGCCCAAAGAGGCTTGTCCGATCACCACGGCCACGTGGGTCTGGAAGCGGTCGATCGTGAGGCTGAGCACTCCCTGGGAGTAGCTTGGGGTGACGCGAGTGAGTGCGGGGTAGGCCTTCACCGTCTCGGGCGCCTGATCCATGGGCAGCGACACCGTCAGCCCCCTGAGCTCGGGGTTGCGGTCGGTGTACTCGCCGGTGTTGACATCCGTCGGCGCGCCGTTCACCCGACGAGACAGGTCGGTGAAATGCAGGACGGTCTGCCCGCCTCTACCGCGCAGGGAGCAGACCACCGGCGGGTCGCCGGCGCCGCTTGTGGTGTACGAGGGGCCGGCACCCAGCGCGCGGAGCACGGCTCCCAGCAGCCCGTCATCGGGATAGGGCAATCCTTCCGCCGCCAGGTAGGCGACGGCCCCCTTGTCCAGGGGCCTGCGCGTCAGTGCGGGCTCCCCGTCGGAGAAGCGCAGGACGATCTCGGCATCGGGGGCTTGAAGGGCGCAGCGTTGGGTCACGTAGTGCTCGGTCCCCGCGTAGCTCAGCTTCCCCAACCCGCCGGCCGGCTCCCCCTCACGCGAGATGCCCGCCAGCTCCTCCCCCCCGTCGGCCATCGCCGCACCCATGAGCAAGACCACTGCGCCCTCGCTCGCCAGACTCCTGAGCTCCTCCGCCGTCTCCGGAGCCAGAGCTTCGTGGCCGGGGACGACGAGCACGCGGTACGGCGTGAGCCTTTGGCGCAATGTCTGCTCGTTGACGATGTCCGTGAAATAGTCGGCCTCCTGCAGGCAGCGGGCGAGTTGAGAGACCTGGTCGGTAGTCCGGAACGTCCCTTCTTGCCGCCAGGAGGTCTCGCTGTCGAGTACGGCCACATCCGACTGCGATACGGTTGTGCCCAGCGCCGGGGCACGGTCGCGGACGAACTCGGCCATGAGCCGTGTGGTCTCAATGCCGACCGCCGGCACCTCCCCGCCCCCGAATGTCCAGGCGAACCAGACTCCGCCGGAGGCGATGGTGAGCGCGCCCTCTTGCAGCGTGGTCTGCAGGCTGTAGCGCCGGGCCAGATCGCGGGAGGCCGGGGTGGCGTAGCTCATGATGTCCCACGGCACCGCCTGCTGCGAGCCGCAGCGCATGGCGGTGCACGCAACCTGGCCGATGCTCCAGGCATCACCGCTCATGGTATCTACGAAGACCGGGACGGGGTTGGGCTCGCGGTTCCAGGACCAGTTCGAGGTGTACATGGCCTTGGGGCTGGACTGATGGATGGTCTCGGCAACCAGCCGGCGGTACTCCTCGAACCGGGCGTAGTGCCAGCGCACCCACTCCTGCCATTGTCCGTCCTCAGGCGTGCGGGGGGCCTCGGTGCCGAATTCCGCCTTCCACTCGCGCAGACAGCGGGGGCACCAGCAGGGGCGCGTCAGGATGTAATCGCCGTCGAACCAGAGGCCGTCCGGGTCGTAGTTGGCGATGATCTCGCGGATCTGGGGCAAGAATCGCTCGTACAGGTACCCATCCTTGGCCGCGGTGGGACGCTGGCAGACGATGGGCTCGGAACTGAGCAGAGGCTGTCCGTCGGGGCCGATCTGCTGCCACTCGGGGTGCTGTGCGATCTCCAGCGGTCTCCGGTCCACGGACATGTAGATGCACAGCTTCATGCCCAGCCGGTCGGCCACCCGCTTGAAGGTAGCGATGGTGTCGTAGCCGCCGGCGTCGGGGTTATTGAGCCCAACCTGCGTGGGGTATGTGGCGTACTGGTTGCTCTGGGCCGAGACCTGGATCATGTCGCAGCCGGTGGTGCCGAACATGGCCACGAGATCCTCAAGATCCTGGCCCTGACCCAGCATGGCGGAATGGTTGTCGCAGTGGATGATGGTGAGGGCCTGCCGGTACCACTGGGTGCGGGCGTCGCGGTCCTGGGCGTGGGTCGGGCCGGCGGCGAGGGCCATGGCGAGGCACAGTAGCATTGGCGGAACGCTCCTTTGCGGGCGGGGTACAAGCCATGGCGCAACCGGGACAGGGCACTGCCGGCCCTGCCCCGGCCGGATGCGCACGAAGCCGCGTCACTGTCCGCCGATCACCATCACATCATCGATCCGCAGGCTGGGCACGATGGTGCCCGGTTCCTCGCGATAGTCGCTGGAGACGGCCACGATATTGCGCAGCATCTCCAGGGCATTGCTGCCGATCATCGTGGTGGCCACCGGATAGGCCAACTGCCCGTTTTCGATCTTGAACCCGAAGTCCACCGTGGCGGAGATGTCGCCGGTGGCCCCGTCGGGCTGCAGTCCGCCGTAGTTGATATACAGACCCTCTTTGATGTCGGCGATCAGGGCGGCCTCCGGGACTTCCCCGGGGTTGATCTGCAGGTTCGAAAACCCGATACCCACCATGGCCGAGGCGCCGCCGCGCGTGGCGTGGCAGGTGTCCTTGACCTTGTCCTTGTTGGCTGTGTAGGAGTTGTGCAGATAGGTGGTGAGGACACCGTTTGCGATGAGTGCCCGGGCCACCTTGGGCAGCCCCTCCCCGTCCACACCGGCGGAGGAAAGGCCTGCGGGCACGAAGGGCTCCTCGCGCACGGTGAGGCACTCGGAGGCGATAGCCGTGCCCTCGGTGCCGGCCATGAACGATCTCTTGCGCTGAATGCCCTCGGCGTTGGCCGAGGCGATGACGGAGCCCACCAGCGCCGAGACGGCCATGGGGCCCAGCACCAGGGGCATCAGGCCGCTGCCGATGTGGCGGGCGCCCAGGAAGCTCAGGGCCTGCTGGGTCGCCTTGCGGCCGATACCCTCGGGCACAAGGTCCTCCAGGCGCCGGGCGGCGTCGTAGTCGAAGTACGAGCCCACGTCGCCATTGCGGTTCACCACGGACATGAAGCTCAGGTCGACGCTGGTGCCCCTGCTCTGGATCGCCACGCCGGTGGAGCTGGCGATGGCCTTCTCTCCGGCGGAGAACCCTGCGCCACCGGAGACGGAGACCTCCGGGGCCACCGACCTGGCCTCCTCGATGCCCATCTGGCACCACTGCACCACGGTCTCGGCGGGCAGTCCCGCCACCGCATCGTCCCAACGGCCCGGCACGTCCTCCCATGGCTGCGGCTCGGGGAGGGCGACGAAGAAGGGATCGCCGTGGGTGGCTCTGGCCATTTCGGCCGCCTGCCGGCCAACGGTCCTGGCCTGCTCCTCATCCAGCGAGCTGGTGCTGGCGCTGCCCATCCCGCCGCGGAAGAAGGCACGCACGCCCACGCCGTAGTCTCGCACCACCTCGCACTCGCGCATACTGGAGTTCTCCACCGTGGCGTCCACGCTCTTTGCCGAGACCGCCGCGGCGTCGGCCCATTCGGCGCCGGCGTCGATGGCTGCCTTCACTGCTAGCTGGGCGATATCCAAGATGCTGGGCATCCGTGCACTCCTTGAGCTGTGTATATTGGCCGTCGCCGGGCACGCAGGCATCGCGCCTGGAATGTGGCACGGCATCACCACTACGGCGACGCGGTGGGGCCCGCGGTCCCGGAAGACGGCTGTAGCGTCACCCCTAAGGGCCCTACGCGCCGCCTTCCTGGCCCCCGACGACAACGTCCGTGATGCGCAGGTGCGGGCCCCCCGCGTCCACTGGTACCGACTGGCCGTCCTTGCCGCACATCCCGCCGAGCTCGAAGGAGAGGTCGTTGCCCACGTGGGTGACCTTCTGCAGAGTCTCCAGTGTGAGGCCGGAGATGCACACATTGCGATAGTGGGTGGTCAGATCGCCGTCTTCAATGGCGTAGGCGTGCTCCACATTGCACGTGAACTGCCCGCGGGCGGTGAACACGTAGCCCCAGTGGCCGCCGGAGAGATACAGGCCCCTCTTGGTCTCGGCCAGCATCTCCTCCAGGGTCCAGTCCCGGGGCTCGATGTACGTATTGCTCATGCGGACGATGGGGGCGTCGAAGCTGCCCTGTACCCTGCCGCTGCCGCCGGGTGTTACATCGAACCTGGCCGCCGTCTCCAGAGAGTGCAGATAGCCCTGCAGGATGCCGTCTTCCACCAGCGCATGGCGCACGGCGGGCACGCCCTCGTCGTCGTACTTGAGGGTGCCGTTGAGATCGGGGTAGGTGGGATCATCGACGATGGTCACCGTATCGGCGGCCACCTTCTCTCCCAGCTTGCCCTTGAGAATCGAGTGCCCGGACCAGACCGCATCCGCCTCGCAGTTGTGGCCGAAGGCCTCGTGCACCAGCAGGCCGCAGATGATGGGATCGATGACCACATCGAACTTCCCGGCCGGTGCTCGCCGGGCCGAGAGCAGGTCCACCGCTTTCTCGGCGGTCTTGGTGGCGAAGTCCTCGGGATCGACGTCCTGCACCAGCTCATAGCCTCGGCCGTTGGACTGGCTCTTGAGAGCGCTCTGCCGCACATCGCCCTCCTGAGCGGTTACGGACAGCCGCAAGGAGCAGCGCACATCGCTGGCCTCGATGTATGTGCCTGCGGTGTTGGCGATGATCTGGCTACCGGAGCTGTCGCGGTACCCGGCCACACTGTTGACGATGCGCGGGTCCGTCTCCCGGGCCAGCTTCTCCAGCTCGAAGACCGCCGAGACCCGTTCCTCCAGGGGTACCTCCCGGGGGTCCACACGGAACTGGGCCTCGAGCTTGTCCTCCACCGGCTCGATCTCGGCCACCATACCCGGGTCGGAGACCAGGGGAGCGGCGGCCCGGGCCATGCTGACAGCGTCCTGCACGCAGCGTATCAGCTCTGCTTCCTCCACATTGCGGGTGGGCGCGAAGCCCCAGGCGCCGTCCACCAGGACACGTACTCCGGCCCCCTTCCCCGAGGCCGTCCCCACCTTGTCGGCGGTGCCATCCTGAACCGAGACCCCGGTGCCGGCCCCTTCGCTCACACGGATGTCGGCGAACTGGGCGCCCAGATCCCGGGCATGCTGCAAGACTCTCTCCAGTAGATCTCTCATGAATCGGTTGTCTCCTGGCTCGCTTCCGTCGCGGGACCTTCCTCGGCCTGCAGTCGTAAGCTTGCGAAGTGTTGCTTGACATGTGCCTCCAAAGCATCGACGCCCAGCAAGAGAAGCCGGCGGCCGATGCCGTCGAGCTTCTCGGTCACTGACTCCTCGTCTGTCGGCTCAACAGGTGCAGGCGTGTCTTGAGGGCCCTCTTCGGGCCCCTCTGCCTCTATCGCGGCTATCGGACGCCGGTAGGCCAGGACAAAACCCACTACAGCCCCGACCAGTGCCGCGAGGAGAATCTGTGGCCACCGCCGGGAGAGAAGCTCACGAAGTCCCGTGCTCTGCGCCTGCTGGGCCATCTTACTCGCCACCCTCTCCCACTTGCGACTGAGGTCCGCCGGGGTCACCGGCGTTGCCGCCGACGTCGTGCCGTGACTCTCTTCCACCGCTGCCTGCTCCTCTCTGGCTTGCTCTGGTGTGCCTGTGCACCGGCCGGCCGCAGAGCGTCGCCACGAGCAGACAGACCACCGCCGCCAGCGCGTAGGCGGCGGGGACGGAATGTGTCAGATCAAGCAGGAGGTGGAAGACCGCCAGGGCCAGGAAGATCCCGGCGACGATGGTCATGGCCAGCGCGAGGCCCAGCAGGCCGACAATGCTCACCGCCCTGCGGGCCGTGTATCGCAGAGGAGCCATGATGATCTCCTCCACCGCCTGTGAGCCCTCCTGCCGCAGATAGTCGGCGAAGGCGGCCAGAAAGTCGCGCATCAGATCGCCGAGGCTTGGCTCCTGCGACATGGCAATCGCTCCGGCCTCCTCCGTGAACAGCCGCTCCGCGGGAAGAGCCGCGCCTGTTCCCGCCGTTCCCGCTCCCGCCCTGCGGGACCGTTCCCGCCGTTCCTGTCACCTATCACCGGTTGCCTGTTACCGTTCCTTCGGCTAGTCCGCCGGGGACGCCTCGGTCTGCCTGGCCATCAGCCGTCGAGCCATGGGTAGGGCCCTTTGAAACAGCGCATACCACAGGGGCGAGAACACCATGTCCCAGTCGCCCACGTATTCCACATACCGGGCGCCGAAACCTCGCTTGAACCGGTTGAGCCCGGCGATGTGCGGATCCACGGGCTCGCCAGCCACCTCCAGGGAGACGCCGCGCATGTCATAGACCGTGCAGCCCTGCTCCCGAGCCCAGCGCATGGCTTCCCACTGAACGAGGTGATTGGGCATGAGGTTGCGATGCTCGTTATCCGAGGCGCCGTAGACATACCAGCACTGGCGGCCCAGGGCGAAGAGCAGTGCCCCGGCGACCACGGCGTCCCCCACGCGGGCCAAGAGCAGCTTGCCCATTCCCGGCTGCACGATGAGCTCCCAGATATCCTGGAAATAGGAGCGGGCGCGGATGCGGAACCCGTCGCGTCTGGCGGTTACCTGCAGGACATCGTAGAAGGCGTCCATATCCTGTGAGGTGCCGTCCATCGTCACCTGCACGCCCTTGCGGGCGGCCAGTCGCAGATTGTAGCGCCACTTGCTGTGGAACCCGGCGAGAATCGTGTCCTCGTCGCCGGAGATATCCACTTTCATGACGGCCTTGGGCTGCCCGCCGCCGAAGCCGGCACCATCGCCTCGGGGAGGTCTCAGGCCGGCGGCTTCTAGATGCCGGGGGTGCAGCGGCTCAGAGCTCTCGATGGCCGGGTCGATTTTCAGGGCAATGGCCCCGTGCTCCCGGACACTCTGACGGATCTCGGAGAAGATGCCCTCGACGGCCTGGGCCGAGGAGTAGTCCACCACCGGCCCCCGGGGGCAGTAGAACAGGCAGCGGCCGGTTCGCGGCAGGCGGCGTTTGAGTACGAGAGCCGCCGCCGTGATGCGGCCCCCCTCCATGGTGGCCAGGTGCAGCGGCGACCAATCCGTGCGGGACTTGAGTTCTCCCCACTCCCAGCATTGCAGCACGTCTCCGCAGGGCGACTGAGCCATGAAACGGTTCCAGTCCCCGCGGTGCTCTTCAGTGACAATCATGGGCTGCGTTGAGGTCTCCTGTCAGTTGCGGCGGAACGGTTTTGCCTTGCCAAAGTGGAACATAGGCGGGGCCGGCCCTGGAAGAGCTCGGCGGCCACCGGAGGCCCGGCTGTTGGCACAGCACCTAGTCCTCCTCTTCCTCCTCCTTGGCTGCGGCCCTGGTCTCTTCCTGTCGGGCGCGGGCCTCGGCCATGCGCTTGCGACGAGCCTCGGCCACCTCGGCGGCACTCGTGGGTGGCGGCAGCTCGAAGCTATCGTCTTCCAGGGAATGCCTGGGCACACCGGCCATCAGGGACGAAAGTGCTCGGAAGACGTGGCCGGCCGCCGGCACCGCCCGCTCGCTGCCTGAGCCGCCGCAAGCGATGAAGGAGGCCACGGCGTACTGCGGGTTGCTGTACGGTGCGAAGCCGATGAACCACGAATGGGCGGGCTTGCCCGGAATGTGCTGGGCCGAGCCGGTCTTGCCCGCGATGCTCAGCGACAGCCCGCTGAGACCTCTGGCGGTGCCCTTGTCGCCGGTAACGGCCAACCTCATGCCCTGACGCACCAACTCCAGCGTCCCCGGCTTGACCTCCAGAGGCAGCGCCTTTCCCACGGTGTTCACGGTATCGGGGCGATGCGTGTAGGCCGGCCAACGGATGCGCTTGGTGATACTGGGCGTCAGCATATGCCCGCCATTGGCCACAGCGGCGCAGACCACCGCCATCTGCAGTGGGGTCACGGTCAGGCGATCCTGGCCGATCACGAAGTTCAGCGAGTGGCCCCGAGTCCACTGTTGGTCGGCCTCGCTGGGCCCGTAGCGCGGGGCCGGTACCTCCCCGGCAACCTCTCCCGGAAGACCGAGCCCCGTCCCCTGGCCCAGCCCGAATCGTCGCGCGTACCTGGCGATCTGGACCGGGTCCAGAGACCACACCCGCACGGCCTCGTAGAAGTAGACGTTGCACGACTTGGCGATGGCTTCCAGGAAGCTCACGGGGCCGTGGCCGCCTCTGTCGGCTACCCAGCACTTGTAGATCTGGTTGGCTCGCCCCTCCTTGATGAACCCCGCGCAGTACGCGGTGCTGGCGGGTGTCATCTTGGTCGTCTCCAGGGCCGCGCAGGCAGAGACCACCTTGAACACCGATCCCGGCGGATACCTACCGGCGATGGCCCGGTTGAGAAGGGGCAACGCCCGGTCATTCTGGATCTGTGCCCACTGCTCCTTGGTGTAGCCCCGCACCCAGTCGTTGAGATCCAGACAGGGCACGCTGGCCAGGGCGACGACATCGCCGTTGCGCACGTCGAGGACCACGATCGCGCCGCTGCCGTCCGGTAGGCCGCGAATCGCCCGGGTCAGGGCTCTTTCGGCCACGTGCTGCACCCGCGCGTCCAAAGTGAGCCAGACCTCGGCACCGGGTACCGGCGGGCGCTCGGCGATCAGACGTCGCGGGGACAAGGACGCGTCCACCTCATACTCCACACGCCCCCGCCGGCCCGGCAGTATCGGCACAGGAGGATCGCCGGAGGTGTCCATCTCTAGGAGCTCCTCCACCCCGCCGTGTCCGTAGACTGCCTGCATTCCGTACACGAAGTCGCGGTCTGACCCCAGGTCGTGGAGTGTGGGGTCATTGGGGTCCTCCGGGTATGTGTACTCCTTCACCTTCTCCAGGCTCTTGTCGTCGATACTGCGCACGTACCCCAGAGCATGGCCTGCCAGCGCCCCGAAGGGATAGTGGCGGATGGTGCTGGTTGTCACGACCACACCCGGATGCTCGATCTGCCCCTCCTCGATCACGGCCACCTGGTCGAAACTCAGATCGTGTCCCAGCTTGCCCAGCGGCTGAGCCTCCAGCAGACCGGCGCCCCCCAGGTCCTTGAGAGCGTCCTTGACGTCCGCGGTGGACACCGGTGTCTCCTCGGTGGAGATGGCGCTGGCGATATAGGCGATCTCGCTTTGGAGTTGCGCCCCGTCTGTGGGTAGCCGCGAGGGGATGATGCTCAGGTTCCACACCTCGCGGTTCTCGGCCAGGACCCGCCCGGAACGGTCATAGATGGTGCCCCGGGGGGCGGGCCGGTACTCCACCCGGGTCCGGTTCCCGAAGGACGCCTCACTGGCATATGCCGACCAATGCGTAAGCTGCAGCCACCACAATCGGCCCACGATGACGAGCAGCGCGAGGGCAAATAGAGAAGCTGCTACCAGGATGCGCGACGCCGGATTGGACATTGCCCGACCTGAATGCCGCAACCGCGCCCGACACGGCGAGGTCTGCAGCGGGAATGGTGTGCCTGGGACCTACGACGACATGACCCGCCGTCGTACCGGAGACACGTCAGGCCCCGGTGGGCGGGGTCCACGCTCAGATTGTGCAGGTTGCGGCAGAGTGGCTACTCATGTCGTCACATGCCCCGCCTACACTTCTGGCGAGGCGCTGGGTCGTGCCTCCCCCCGCCTGCGGGGGGATTGAGGGGGGCGCCGTAGGAGCGGCGCTGCGCAACGGCCGGGACCCCACCCCGGCCCTCCCCGCAGGCGGGGCGGGAGCACGGCTAACGGCTCCTCACCACTGGCTCGTCGCTCCGCCAGACGGCCGAGACGGGACAATGAACACGCTTCCGCCAAACTCGAGCCATCATTCCGCTCGCTAATGTGGCGAAATCTGTCTCCAGTAAGTTCGTGCATAATCTGAGTCCACGGCCCGCACCGGGGCAAGCGCCGTGCGGAGCCTCGCGGCAACTGGGCGACATGGCCCTGGCAACTGCAGATACCGGGGCGCCACGGCTCGGGGTTACTGCGGGCCGCTGCCGGGCGAGCCGGCCTTGCCGCCGGCATCCGGGGCCTTGCCCTCCTTGTCGGCGGGCTTGTCCGGAGCCGGAGGTGTTCCGGCACCTCCACCGGCCGTATCAGATCCGCCGGCCTTGCCGCCCGGCGCCGGAGGCTGTCCGTCGCCGGACTGCTTTCCGCCGGGTTCCTCCACCTGCCCCTCCGGTGGCCCTCCCGGAGCACTACCTGTGGCCCCCGGCTGTGGTGGCCGTGGTGCATCCCCGGCGCCCTCCTCACGGCGCTCGGGCCCGGCTCTTTCCGAGCCGCCGCCACGCCTGCCGGAGAAGCCCCCGGGCCCGTGTACGGTGCAGTACGAAGTGGGGCCCTGGCCGGGCGCCACATGCCGCACCACGGTGGATGGACAAAACGGGGTGGCGAGCTGTCCGCTCTCGGCACACACTCGCACCGCCCCGGTCGCCTGGGTCGGAGCCTCGGTGGCCGCCGTCTCGGGTTCCGGTCGTCGGCTGTGAAGCGTACACGATCCCGGCACGGCTGCGCCCTTGGGCAATTTCACCTGCTTGGTCACGGGACAGTTGGGCGTGGCGAGCAGACCGGTGGCGGCACAGACCGTGATGGTCTTGCCCTCCTCCTCCTCCTTCTCCTTGCTCGGGTCGCCCCGCTTCTCGTCCTCAACTCCTCCGCCCCGTGGAAACTCGCTCTTGCAGCCGAGGATCTCGGTGGCATTCTTGACGAATTTGGCCCACGCCGGAGCGCAGAAGCCGCTGCCGCTGCCCCGGGGCATGGACGAATTGTTGTCATTGCCGATCCACACCGCAACGCTCAGGTCCGCCGTCATCCCCACGAACCACACGTCCCGCGAGCTGTTGGTGGTTCCCGTCTTGCCGCCACAGGGCAGGCCGCAGGCCCGGGCCGGTGTTCCCGTGCCCGACCGCACCACGGTCTGCAACATCGACAGCATGCTGGCCGCCGTGTCCGGGCGGATGACACGCACCTGATGGGGCGAATACTCCTGCAGCAGGCGGCCCTCCTGATCCTCGATGCGGCGGATGAACTGCCGCGTGGGACGGAAACCGCCGTTGGCGAAGGCGCAGTAGCCCGAGGCCTGTTCCAGCGGGCTGACCTCCGAGGCGCCCAGCGCCATGGCCATCACGGGACGGATCCGGTCAGGGGGCACATCGAGCATCAAGGACGCCAACCTCTGCACCTTCGTGGGCGTGAGCTTTCGGACTATTCTCACGGACACGAGGTTCACCGAGGCGGCCAGGGCTCCGCGAAGCGTGTAGTTGCCCGTCTGGGTGGTGTAGTTCTTGGGCGACCAGTACTTGCCCCCACCC
>CAYRFY010000002.1:30656-33584 GCA_964423635.1 uncultured Armatimonadia bacterium
CACCCATCGGGATCGAGATCGGGTCTGCGCTGAACACTGAATTGGGGCCATAGCCGTTCTCCAGCGCAGCGGCCCAGATGTACGGCTTGAACGAGGAGCCCGGCTGACGGCCGTACAGGGGCGGGCCGGGGTGGGCGCGGTTGTACTGCACCTTCTTATAGGGCCCGACTCCACCGACCATCGCCAGGACCCGCCCGGTCTGGACCTCCACGCAGGCCAGGGCGCCCTGTCCCACCAGACTGCGCCTGATACTGCCGTTTCGTCGCAGACGTTCCACCTGCGCCGTCAGGGCCTCCTCGGCCGCCTCCTGCACGCGCACATCCAGCGTTGTGTACACCCGCAGGCCGCCCTGATAAACCGTCTCCGAACCGTACTGATCGCACAATTCGCGGATCACCAGGTTGGTGAAGTGCGGGGCATGTTGGGCCACGACGCCACGTTCCACCAACGGCTGCAGGCCCGCCGAGATCGGCTGCTCTTTGGCGTCCTCGTACTCCTTGTCGGTGATGACGCCCGTGCGCCGCATCCATCCCAATACCGTGTTGCGCCGCTGGCGGCAGGTGTCGGCGTGCCGGTAGGGAGAGTACCGCGAGGGTGACTGCGGGATCCCCGCCAGCATCGCCGCCTCATGTAGCTTCAGCTTGCTCGGCGACTTGCCGTAGTACAGCCGCGACGCCGTCTTGGCCCCAAAGGCACCGTGACCGTAGTACACCTGGTTGAGGTACATCTCCAGGATCTCGTCCTTCGAGTACTTCCGCTCCACCTCCAGGGCCAGCATGGCCTCCTTGACCTTGCGGTCGAAGGTACGCTCCTTCGAGAGCCAGACATTGCGCACGAGCTGTTGGGTGATGGTGCTGGCGCCCTGAAACGACTCCTCCGGGCTCAGATGCAGATAGTGCTTGAGGTCCACGAAGGCGGCGCGCGCCATGTCCCGGGGGCTGACGCCGGAGTGCTCCTCGAAGCGCCGGTCCTCGATGGCGATGGTGGCCTTCCTCAGCTCCGGAGCAATCTCGGACAGGTCCACAGGCTCCCGATCCTCGTTGAAGATCCGGGCCAGGAGTGTGTGGGTCTCGGTGCCGTCCTTATGCACCTCGGTGGAGTACACCTCGGTGGTCAGGCGCGGGCGATAGGCGGACAGGTCCTCGGCCGAGGGCATGATCCGGTTGAGCTGCTCCCAGGCGCCGAAGACGAACCCGGCCGCGGCGAAGCAGCCGATGAGCAGGGTCGCATTCAAGATCCTGAAGAAACCGCGGATGTACCGCAGATAGGGGCGTTTGTCCATGCAGACCATCTCCGCGCTTGCGGTCGCCCGGCGCGTCGTGGCGCCGGGCGACACACTCTCACCGTGACATTATAGTGCATCAAGACGATGCGGTGCAATTGAGGGCCCAAACCGGACGCGAACCGGGTTTCCAGGGTGCACTCCCATCGAGATCCGGTTTGGCGCCGCCCCCTGCCATCGCGCCCCGCCGCACCCGGACAGGCGCACCTTGCATCATTCAACGCTCATCACCCAGCTCTCGCCTCATCTCCCCCCAGGGCCTCAGGTCGGGCAGGGAGCGACAGGAAGGTCAAGCGAGCTGGGAGGCCGAAGGAAACGCTCTCAGACCACCGTGGACAATGCCACGCGATCGGATGTGTGCGCCATGGATCGACCCAACCTGATCTTGATCACCACCGACCAGATGCGCGGCGATTGCCTGAGCATCAACGGCACCCAGCCGGTGGACACCCCCTACCTCGACGACTTCGGCGCCTCCGGTGCCCGTTTCACCGGGGCCTACTGCTCGGTGCCCTCCTGCATCGCCGCCCGAGCCTCGATCATGACCGGACAAACCCCCGAAAGCCACGGGAGGCCGGGCTACAAGGACAAGGTGCCCTGGGAGTACACCACCACCTTGCCCGGCGAGCTGCAGAAGGCCGGGTACCAGACCTTCGCCGTGGGCAAGATGCACTTCTACCCGCAGCGCAAGGCCATGGGTTTCGAGCGCATGGTGCTACACGAGGCCAACCAGAACTGGAACGATGGCTTCATCGACGACTATCACGAGTTCGTGGCCGAGAAGACGGGGGGCAGCATCGTCAAGAGCGACCACGGGCTGCACGACAACTCCTGGGTGGCTCGTCCCTGGCATGCCGACGAGTACCTGCATGAGACCAACTGGACCGTCACCGCGGCGCTGGACGTCCTGCGCAAGCGCGATCCGACTCGTCCGTTCTTCCTGTGGCTGTCGTTCATCAAGCCCCACGCTCCGGCCGACCCACCCCAGGCCTACTGGGACATGTACATCAACCAGGCCATGCCCGCCCCGCCCGTGGGTGACTGGGTCGGCGAGGACGCCGAGGCCTTCGTGACCCACGATGTCAACGCCTCGCGGGGCAAGCTCTCCGATATCCGCCTGCAGCGGGCCAGGACCGGGTACTTCGGGCTCATCAGCCACATCGACGCTCAGGTGTCCAGGTTCTTCAACGTCCTGCAAAGACATCTGTTCATCCACCCTAATGAGGTGTTCTCGGTTTTCACCGCCGACCATGGGGAAATGCTGGGAGATCACCATTTCTGGCGCAAGACGGTGGCCTACGAGGGCTCGGCGAAGGTGCCGCTGCTCATGCGCGGACCGGCGGACATGGGCATCGGCAGGGGTACCCGTGTACCCAGCGTGGTGGAGCATAGAGACCTCATGCCCACCTTCCTCGATGCCGCCGGGGTGCCAATCCCCGACACCGTCGAGGGCGCGAGCCTCCTGCCCCTGGCCCGAGGAGAAAGCCTCCCCTGGCGCGACTACATTCACGGCGAGCACGAAGGCCCCTTTGGGATGCAGTACATGACCGACGCCCGGGAGAAGTACATCTGGCACTGGAAGACGGATGAGGAACAGCTTTTCGACCTGGACGCCGACCCGCAGGAGTGTGTGAACCTGGCCGCCC
>CAYRFY010000002.1:33594-44606 GCA_964423635.1 uncultured Armatimonadia bacterium
GCATGCGGCGAGGCTGAGAATGTGGCGGGAGAGGATGATCGCCCATCTCGAGCCAAGAGGCGGGGAAGTCGTGGAGCGCCTCAAGGCCAGGGCCTGAGAGCCTGTCGGCTCAGTCAATCGGGCCGCCTACGTGCCGCGTTGCCACAGCTCGGAACGCGTAAGAAGAGTGTGGTCATAGCCTTATGAATGTGCCGCCGACGCACTGAAGACGCGCCTATCCACGGGACGTGACGCGCCCGCGCGTATCGGAGTGTGCGAGAGGGTTTTGCCGACAGGCTCGTGAGGCTCGGTAGGGGCAACTGTCGCCCACGGCCCTATGCCGCTTCCTCCGCGCCCGGGTGTCCTGCCGGCGGCTGTACCAGCAACCTCAGCAGCTCTCTGGGCGCCTCGGGCACGGATTCGCGGGCCTCCATCCGGCTGTAGCCCGAACCCACTGCGAAGAGCGGCATTCCCAGCGCCAGCGCCAACTCCCGGTGGCGCATGATCTCGAACATCGGGCCATCCTCCGCCGCCTGACTGCGGCGCAGGATCGCCTCCACCTGGGGCTCTCGCCCCGTAGCGGCGAAGGCCTCACAGAGCGCCTCGGCATGCCCGCCGATGGGCGCGCGGTTCGGAGCGACATCGGCGTCCGGCGGGCGCGAGCTGTACTCATCCACCAGTTCCTCGCCCACATACAGCCGGTACTGCAGCAGCCCCTCTTCGCCATTGAGCACGCCAAGGGCCGTGCAGCCGAAGGTGGCGGCGAGGTCCGCGGTCCGCGACCACACCCCCGTCGGCCGCTCCGGGGTGCAGGCGGTGTCAAACACCACCGTGAACCCACCCACGGTGGGTGAGATGTAGGCCCCGTGGGACATCTCCCGGATGTGCTCGGCGATCTGCTCCCGCTGTGGCCCCCACAGGGTGATGTTGGCGTAGGCGCGGTCGAGTGGGATCTCGTCGCCCTCGGGCAGATCGCCGTTAGCTGCGAAGGTCTCCACCAGCCACAGGAGTTCCTCATAGCGTCGGCGGGCGGCCTCCTCCGGGTCCCGGGCGTAGGCCCCCTGAGGCATCTGCTCCTCGCCGTCCGCTCGCCGGGGATGGGAGTAAGGCAGGCCGAAGGCGGTGATGTTGGAGAGAGAGGCCTGGGCGGCCTGCCCCGGGGTGACACCGGCGCCGGTGAGGGCCGCGGCGTCGGCGCCGTGTAGCATTAGCAGATGGGCCGTCTCCACATTCCCTCTGGCGGCCGCCCAGTGCAGAGGCGAGGCCCCCCAGGTGTCCCTCACGTTGGCCGTGGCTCCCCGGTTCAGCAGGCTCTGGGCGAGAGTGTCGTTGTCGTCCATCACCGCGGCATACAGCGGCGTGCGGCCTTGAGCGTTGGCGGCATTCGGGTCCGCGCCGTGCGCGGCCAGCAGCTCCACGGCCTCCGGACGCCCCCAGAAGGCGGCTCGGCTCAGGGCCGTGGTGCCCAGTTGCGTGCGGTTATTGGGATCGGCCCCGGCGGCGAGTAGCTGCCCCACCACCTCGAGATGGTTGACGCCGACGGCGATGTGCAGGGCCCTCTGCCCCTGGGGGCCGGCGGCGTTCACGTCCGCCCCGCCGGCGACGAGGGCCGCCGTGGCCTCGGCACGGCCGAGAGTGGCGGCCAGGTGCAACGGAGTATTGCCGGCCACGGCATCTCTGGCCTCCATGTTCGCTCCGGCGCCCAGAAGCAGCGTGATCATCTCCGGCCGGTTCCCGGCGGCCGCCAGGTGCAGCGGTGTCTCGCCGAAGCGCGCGGCGGCGTTGACGTCCGCCCCCCGCGTCAGCAGCTCCCTGGCCAGGGAGATGTCGCCTTGAGCCACGGCCTGGTGCAGCAAGGTGCGGCCGCGCCCATCCACGGCCCCGGGGTCTATCTCCACCTGCGGCAGCGACGGGCCGCCTCCGGACGGAGAGCCGGCGTCCCGCGAAGGCGGCGGCCCTGTGGGGGGCGTGCTCGAGCGCGGTCCCTCCGGCCCAATGCCCGGCGGCTCCAGGGATGCCGCCACGTACTCGCCGATGATGCCGATGTCCGCCCCGTAGGCCATAAGCAGTTTGACCAGCGCGGGTGCGTCCAGGCTCACGGCGCGATGCAAAGGGGTGAGGCCCAGCGCGTCTCTGGCATTCACGTCCGCCCCGCTGGCCAGTAGGATACGGGCGACTTCCTCGCGGTTGGCGGTGGCGGCGATGTGCAGAGGGGTGCTACCGGCCTTGCTGGATGCGTTGAGGTCTGCGCCGTGGGCGATAAGGGTTCTTGCCAGCTCGGAGTGGCCGATCATCGCGGCCTTATGCAGGGCAGTCTCGCCGTAGGCCACGTCGCGGGCATCCACGTGGGCTCCGGCCTCCAGCAGGGCCCCCGCGGCCTCCGGCTTCCCGGCGCGGGCCGCCACAAGCAGTGGGGTCTCGCCGGCGGTGTTGAGTAGGTCCACCGAGGCCCCGGTGTGGAGGAGTTCGCGCACCGGCCCGGCGGCGCCGTATTCGGCCGCCCGGTGAAGCGGTGACTGCCCCGCGGCGTCTGGAATGTCCGCGCTGGAGGGCATGCCCGGTGCCGTCCGCGGGGTGGTGTGTCTGGCGATCCACTCGGGCCGTGGAGTGGGGCTCGAGTGGCCGACACTCCGGGTGAGCAGCAGTTCCGGCGCCGACTGCTCCCGGATTCTCTCCACAGCCACCCCGGCCACGGGCTCTGGACCTCGCGGGGCCACTCTTGGCCCGGCGTCGGTTTGCTGGGCCCGCAGAGCCCTGAAGCTCGTGAAGGTCTCAGGATCGCTCCGGTCCGGTGACACAGGAAGGCCATTGGGCAGCGGCCGCCCTGCAGGTGGAGTGTCCGGGAAAACGGTCGGGCTTTGGCCCGCCGTCCACACGGCGCCTTGCGCCGTCATCCGCGCCGCGATTGCCTGTCGAATGGCATCCCGAACCCCGGCAGGCGTGGCGGTCTGTGGCCGCCCGTCCGGAACTCCGGTTGATCCCGGGCCGCCGGGCGCCACCGTCGGCTCCGGCCCGATCGGCATCGGTTGCCCCGGTACTCGCTGCGGGACCTCGGCGCCCTGCCCCTGCGGCGCCGCACCCGACGCTTGCCAAAGCCGCGCCGTGGTGTCTCGATGGCCCTCCAGCACCGTACGCAGCAATACGGTCTGGTGCACGGGGCTCAGCGACCCGGCATCGGCGCCGGCGGCGAGCAGCCGGCCCGCCATGCGCTGGTGTCCCTCGATCACCGACAGGAAAGCAGGGCGCACGGCACCCGGTTCGGACGGCGGCACCGGAACACCGTTGGCCAACAACTCCGCCGCCAGGCGCTGGTGACCCTGGAGCACGATGCGCAGGGCGGTGGGTCGATCGTGCTCGGCAAGCACCCGCAGGTTCAGACCACTCTCCGCAAGCTCTCGCGCGATCTGCTGATGCCCCTGGATGATGCGCTCGAAGGCCTCTTTGTACGGTGCGTCCGGGGTGGCCGTCGGCGACGGTGTCTGTGGGCCGGGCGTCTGCGAACTCGGCGCTGCCTCCGGTCCCGGTGTCGCGGGCAAGACAGATGGCGCGGCACCGGGTCTTCCCGTGGCCGGTGCCGCGGGCACTGCGGGTGGTGGGGTGGCGGGGGCAACAGGCGGGCCCGTCGTCGGACGCCGCATCTGCCGCGCGGGCGGTGGTACCGATGGCTCCGGCCAGGTCTCTGGAACCGTGGCCCCGGCGCCGGGAGTGCGGGTCGATGTCGGCCCGGCCGCCTGAGGCATGGGAGGGTCTGTCCCCGCCCGGTTCGGACTATAGGCCGTCGGTGCGCCGGCCCTCTGCTCGCCTGCTCCGATGTTCAGCAGCTCCTCGGCCAGGTTGGCATAGGCATCCACCAGAGCGGCCACGATCGCGGCCCGCTGCGCGACGTCGACCGCAGCCTCAGGGGGTAGCCCGGTGGCCAGAGCCTGCGCCAGGCGCCGGTAGGCCTCGACCAGTGCGGTCTCGCCGGCCGTCTGGGTTGCAGGCATCTGGAGCCCTGTGGTGAGCAGCAGCTCTGCCAGGCGATCTTGCCCGCGGGCGGCCGACACCAGTAGAGAGAGCCGGCCGGGGGTGTTGCTGGGTCCCGATGCAGGTGCGGCCACCTGCGAAGCGGGGGCTTGTGAGGCCGTGGGCTCCGGAGTGGACAACTGCCCGGCGGTCGTCTGCGGGGCAACCAACTCCGGAGGAACCTGGCTCGCGGGGCGGTCGAGGTATACCTCCATGACACGGCCCACCAGCTCCCGCAGGGGAGCGGGAGGATCGGCCCCTCGTCCGGCCGTGGCGGAGGCCTCCTGTTCCAGGAGCTGCACACAGCGCCGGAGTGTGTCTTCGAAGCCGGGCTGAGCGATCAGCGTCGCAACTGCCTCGCGGCCCAGCAGCGCCAGGGCGGCCTCCTCGGCTCCCAGCACCGGGCGGAGTGGCGAGATCGGGGCCACAGACGCAGGCTGCGCCTCGACCACCGGGAGACGGCTCCCCATGGCGGCCACACGCTGCACGGCCTGCCCGTACTTGGCCAGGGCCAACCCCAGGCTCACGCCAACGCTCCTTCCTGCCCGTCCTCCGCGGGCGGCCGGCGCAGAAGCTGTCGAGGCGAAGATGTTCCCTTCTATTATGACCTCGCCGAACCCCGACCTGAGTCTTCGCGCCCTGCATTTACGCTCCCGTTACCGGGTCTTGGGGCCACCGGCGTTCTCGGCCTTTGGAACACGGTAGCCGGAAGGCACGGAGAGCGGCAGCAGTGCTGTCGCCAAGGCCGGGTCACGGCTTGGCCGGGAAGAGCGGTCGCGGTTGAATGCTGTATGTGCGGGGGGCACGGAGAGAAGCTCGGTGGCGAAGCAGAGATCCATGGCCGGGCGATACGTTGGAGACAAAAGAAGCCAGGGCTGCCTACTTCAGTTCAGTAGGCAGCCCTGTGGGAGGGAGGAATGCACCGCGTGCGCGGCACACTTGCGGCCAATAGGGAGGGAGAGAACTGCCAAACGCTGTCGGGCATCTGCCGGGCCGAATACACGGCGCAATAGTCCGTACTGCACCGGCGGCCTGTTGGGACCTCCCGGACGCCACCTATGAGTGGCGCCCGATCAGCCGGTCAAGCTTCATCCGGTTAGGTTGCCTTCCCAGACCCCTGGTGCAATCTCTAACCTAATCTCATTATACCCCGTCAGTCGATGGCTCAAGCGTCCTTCTCCCTGCAATACCGATGCGCCCATTGGCCCCCCATTCGGGCGCCACGGCGACCGCTCATCCGTGGCGCTCACCGGCCACGCCTTCCTGGGCGGGATGGGTGTTTCCGCGAGTGGACCCCTGAGCCACCAGACAGACACCCGGCAGTGACCGCCATGGGGGCGATCACAGGACCCATTGACCCCAGATCCGGCTCGCACCGTACCGGTGCCTGTGGATGCCGCGCTCCGCACGCGGCCGCCGGTTTCGCGCCACCTGGATCAAGGCGTGATCGTGGGCAGAAACCTGTCCCCGAGCTTGGCGGTCTCCTTCATCCCCTGGCGCACGGTCACGGCGCTGTAGCTCAGCTTGGCCTCTACCGAACCCCCGGGGGCCTCGCGCAGCCATGCGATGCAGCACACCACGAGAATAAGCATGACCAGCATGCGCGTCATCGTGCCCATCCCTTTCGCCGGTTCCTCGGTGCCGTCGTCCCGCTCCCCGACCGGCGCTGCGCCCGACGGGAAGCCCGATTCGACCCGGTGAGCGCCGTCCATGGATGCAGACTGCACCCGGCCGCATGACATCCCGGCCCGCGGCGGCGCCAACGCTCGCACGGTGAGCGTTATCCGTCTATCGGCACGTGGGCATAATGCCCCGAGCAACGACGATCCAACAATCCGGTTGCGCGTGCATACGGCTCCGGCCCCGTCAGCTACCTGCCCGGCGCGATCCGCAGCTCGTGGTCGCCTTCCGGAACCTCCAGCCGGTATGAGCGCCAGCGGCCGCGTCTTTGATCCGGCTCAGGTTCGGCGGCGTGGCCGTCCAGCGTGACAGCCGGCCTCCGGCCCTGCACGGCGAACCGCACCCGCGCGGGGCCGTGTTCGCACTGCAGGGCGATGATGGCGGTTTGGCTGTCGGCATCCCAGACGCCGGAGGCCGGGTACGCGGGCGCCCAGTCGATGAAGCGCACCGGGACGTCCCAGGACACCAGGCCGGTATAGACATGAATGTCGCGGAGCATCGCGGTGCGTCGCCACTGCCGGGCGAGCTCTATGGCGGCTCCGGGCATCGCGGAGGAGAGGTAGGTGCGGGCCATGATATGCGGTGGTACACGGCCCTCGTCATGAGTCCTGAAGACTTCATCTGGGCAGGACCGCATGAAGGAGCGCTCGAAGGCCAGAAGGTCCTGCGGGCAGCGCTGCATGTACAGGTCCAGCACTTCCGGCTGTCCGCTCTGAGGGCCGATGCAGCCGGTGCGCCACCACGGGTCGCCGTAGCCGTGCCCGCGTTCCTCGGGGTTGATCCCCGAAAACGCCGCCTGAAAGCGCTCCCCGAATCCCGTTCCCGGTAGTCTCGACCAGGAGCCCTCCTGGTGCAGGCATTCCAGCGCATAGGGCAGGAACCCGAACTTGGCCGCCATCGGTACGGCGTTGCGGGCCAGCAGATAGCAGGCCAGGTCGCGCTGGTAGTCGGTGCCCAGCCTGTCGGCCAGGCGCTGGAAGCCCACCAGTCCCGCATAGCCCGCGGTGGCCATGTCGCCGCCGTGGATCTCCCCCGACTCGCGGGCTCCCGGCCCCATGAGGGCCCAACTGTTCGTGGATTCGAAGTAGCCGGCCAGGGAGCGGATCCGGGGCCAGTGGGGGCGCAGATTCTCCCAGTCCGCCGCGTACTTAGCCTGGGTGTACAGTCCGTACAGCGTCAGGCCCATCCAGTAGTCGATATCGGCGAAACCGTCGCTGTTGGCCTCGTCCGGCCCGTTCCAGACGTAGCTGCAGCCCAGGTACGCGGCTCCCGTGACCGGATCGCGACGCAGGCGGTAGCTCTGGGGCATGAGGGCGCTTTGCACCCGGCCGCGGGTGTAGTCCCGGAGCCTGTGGCGCTGCTGTGCCTCGAGGAAGTTGGCCGCCCGCCACGCCCCCGCCGCGAAGTCGTGGGTCACGTAATGGGGGTAGACCACCGGGGCCGGCTCTCCGGGCTTCAGATGCTCCAGGGCCTCGTCGGTCAGGCTGTTGGCCAACACCTCGGCGAGAAGAGTGTCGTCATCTTCCGGCCCGGGTGCCAGGGCGGCGTAGTCCCAGTCGTCCGGAACCGGCAGGCGATACTGGATGGCGGTGCCCGGAGCGCAGCGATAGGGCCCCCATTTGGTGGGGATTTGCATGTCGACAAGATCGCCCACACAGTCCCGGGCCAGATAGCCCTCGTCCACCGAGTACGCAATCAGTGGGGGGAGAGGACAGTGGGGTTCGGCCTGTGTGCCCCAGTCGTCGGCCCACGGCAGGAAGCTCACCTCATCGCGGATGGACACCCACCCGTTGTCGACCGCGAAGAACTCCTGGCAGCGCCAGGGGTAGGCGATCAAGAGGTCGCGTGCCCGCCGGATATGCTCAATCGGCAGGTCGCCGGGGCTCGCCTGCCACCTGGCCCAGAGATCGGAGGGCTGAGCGAAGGCCCCCAGCGGCGTGGCGATGGCCAGCGTCCCGATGCCCCCGGCCCGCTGGAGCACGATGCGCTCCTGTGACCAGTCGATAGCATCCGGCCGGTGCCCGCACACCACCAGTACCGGCACCTCCGGGCTGCCGTCGGCCGACAGCAGAAGCAGCCAGTTCTCCGCCATCGCCGCCGGCCAGACGCCCTCGGACTGCGCGGCCAGCTTGATCCCGTGGTCCGTCATGTACGCGATGCCGGCTGCACCCCGCGTGGTGGCCGCGTCACTGAAGGACAGGACGAACTCCGGCGCATCGGTCTCAACCTGGATCCCGACCGCGAGGGTGCTGTACCGCAGCTCCTGGTAATACCGGCTCTCGTCCTCTCCGGTTAGCAGGCGGCGCCAGCGCACCGAGGTCCAGTCGGCGGCCAGGTCATCCTCGGCGGTGGCGTCGTGGGCGGTGATTGTCTTCTCCAGATGCTGCAGGCCGGTGCGTCCCTCGGTGTCATCGCCGGTGACGACGGCCGCGGAGGTGGACAGGTGGACCGAGGGGACGCCGAAGTTGAACTGGAAGCTTTCATTGGGCTCGCGTCCCGGCTTGAAGTAGTACCACGAGCGCTCGATGCGGTCGAAGCTCACGTTGTTGATGAGCAGGCCGTTGGGCTCCCAGCGCCAGCCGAAATGCCCGGCGTTATTGCGGTGCAGTCCCGGCCACATTCCGGCGCCGCCGACAGTGAGGGGTTCCGGATCGCGCTCCCAGGGCAGGATCACCTCGTCTCGGCCCGGCCAGCGCACGGCGACCTCCGGAGCCGCGTCACCGGAGCCCCCATCTCCCCCGATGCAGATCTCCTTGGCGTAGGCAAAGCGCAGGGGCTCACGGGTCTTGCCGACCTTGATGCAGCGGAAGTCCCGGGCGCGCAGGACGACGGGCTCCTGTGGCCAGGCCCCCAGAGAGACCCGGGCGCGCCAGACACCCTCATCCATGCAGGTGAGGTCCACCACCAGTCCGCCGGGCGCAGGCCCTTCGGGGCGCAGGTCGATGGCCAGCGTGGTGGTGTGCAGGTCCGGTGCGCCCAGTGAGGGCCTGGCCGTCCAGGCCATGGCTCCCGCGGGGAGCAGGACCACGGCAAGACACGCCAGCCCAGACGGTGCGAGACGAAGCGGAACAAACATTGGTAGTCACCTCTCGGGCGCTTTGGCCTGCAGCAGGGAGCACTACTTCTCCCACACGCATCGGTAGTTGAACCGGCGATTGGGGGCGCCGTCCCCGGCGGTGCACAGCGAGATCGGGTCCTGCAGGTCCTGCGGGTTGTCGCACCAGTGGAAATCGAAGGTGAAGCTGTCGCCCTCAAGGCCCAGCAGGTCACGCGGGACGGCCAGCTCCAGCGCGTTGCCCGACCAGCGGTAGTTCAGCCGCGCCACCTGCACCCATGTGCCGCCCTCCGAGTCGGCCTCATAGCGCATCAGCAGCGTGCGGCGGTTGCTGGGCACACGCTTGTTGATCAGGAAGTCATAGCCGTACCAGCCTGTGGTGGGATCGCAATCGGCGTCGACCAGCAGGAGCATCCAATTGTGGCCCTTGGGCGGGGTCAGGGGTCCCCCGGTCTCGGCGTAGAAGTAGACGGCGGCCTCGTCGACGGCTACCTTGCTGGTGATGATGTCGTTGCGGCCCGAATCGTCTCGATACTGCAGGCCTCCGTAGCCCTTGTAGTCGCGGTGGAAGGTATCTCCCACTGTGTCTCGGTACTCCACGAGCTCGCCTGCCCAGTCCTCGAAGCTGCCATCCAGCTTCATCGCGCGAAAGCCCCGCACGACGGGGATGGGCCGCGCGCCTTTGTAGCGCCGGATGTTCTGGGCCATCTGCATGTAGTAGTTGTCCGTGTAGCCGCCCTTCATGGGCTGGATGCAGCGGTTGAACTCGGCGTTGTACTGATCGACGAAGAAGTACGTGCTGTCGCGGCGCATGAACTGTACCGTGGCGCCGCCCGGCGGGTACTTGCCGGCGGTCCACTCGTTCCAGTCGTTGAGATACAGGAACTGCGGGTCGCTGCCGAGGGCCTCCTCCCAGCGCTCCTGGAAGTAGATCCCGTAGCCCTCGGGGTGCTCGACGGTCTCGCCCAGCCAGGGGACGAAGGTCGGCACGGGCAGGTCGAACTCATTGAGCTGGGGCTCACCGTGCTCGCGCGTCCAGGACTTGCCCACCAGGCTCGAGGGATGCTGGGCCGGCGTGACGGCGGCCTGCTCCTTCTCGCCCTCGTGGGTCGAGACGCGCTGGTCGGGGGACAGGGCGCCCACCCGCGGGTCGCTCATGTCCAGGCCGAAGCTCCAGTTGTCCTCGGTGCCCACGTAGCGCTTCCCGGCCCACTCATAGTACCCCCACCACATGTTTCGCAGCGTGAAGAAGCTCTTCACCTCCTTGGAGTAGTCCTTGTAGAACTCGTCGGCGTAGTCCGGGTCGTCGTAGTGGGGGTGGGCGGGGTCGGTCTTGGCGGCCGGGTCATAGTGCGGATTGGGGTTCTGCACCCCGCCGCCATTGGCATCGACGCTGGGACTGGCGTTGTACAAAAGCAGCGGCTTGCCATCCCACTCGAACCACAGGTCCTTGTACTTCTCGGTTCTGTAGATCCTGTCATAAAGGTCCTGCACGACGGTGATCACCGGACCGTTGAAGGCCCAGAAGCAGAACTGGGGCACCTTGTTGCCCTCGGCCTTCATCTTCTGCATGACGGGGAAGACCACATCCCACTCATCCCAGTAGCGCACCGCGTTGGTGACATCCATCACCAGCACGTCCACTCCGGCATCGGCGAGCATGGACATGTCTTTGCGGATGACGTACTCATCCTTGCTCAGGAAGTAGCCCAGCTCCGGCTCGCCCCAGTGGTAGGAGCCCTCGGTCCAGAGGGGGTGGCCGGCGTCTAGACGTGCCGCGGGATCGGTGGAGAGCACGCGGGACACGTCGGCGGTGTAGGGGCTCTTGAGGTTGGCGGCCGAATCGCTGTGCCAGGTGATGTAGAAGATGCCCACCACGCGGCGCTGGTCTTGCTTGACCGGCCCGACGTCGGCGGAGGTGGGCATGGAACGGCCGAGGGCGTCGGTGGCCATCCAGGTGTCGGGGTAGATGTCGCGATAGCCGGGGGCTTCCGGTTGGGCGATGGCAGCGGCACAGCCTAGTGCCAGCAGTAGGACCAGCGGGCATCGTGTCATGGGACTCTCCGTTCGCGGTGGTGAGTTGGTGCGGTCACCGGCCGTGGCGCGGAACGGACAACGGCGAACGGCTGACGGCTGACGGCGCGGCGGGCTCACGGCCGCCGCTGGGTGGCGCCCTGCGGGCGTCGATGGCCCTGCGGGCCGTACGGCTACGGCCGACGGCCGTGGCGCGTGGCGCGGGACGGCTGACGGCGCGGCGGGCTCACGGCCGCCGCTGGGTGGCGCCCTGCGGGCG
>CAYRFY010000003.1:0-32501 GCA_964423635.1 uncultured Armatimonadia bacterium
TTCGGGCCGGATGGGTCCCGCGTCGGTGCTTCGCACCTTACCGCACCCATTCGGCTCCTCCGACCGGCCGCCCGCCCGGAACCTGCAATCTGAGTTTGTAGCGCGCATGCCCCGCCGCCCTGCTCCTTTTGGAGCCGCCACCTCAAGCCGCGGGTCACACCCGCGAAAAGGGCGAGTCTCGTCTAGCGAGACTCGCCCCTGTCACGACAACAGACGACGTGCGGCCGGCCATCCGGCCCTCGCGGCCGGGCCTAGCGCCAGATCGGATGCGACACCGTGATCTGCGCGTTGTTGTTGACTCCAAGGGCCCTGGGCGAGCTGCCGTCGGGCTCCATGACCCACAGGTCCCAGGTGCCGTTCGCCCGTGCCGAGGCGTAGGCCATGTGGAGGCCGGTGGGGCTCCAGGTGGGATGCCGGCTGGAGCCGCTCTCACTGTCGGCCACCGTCAGCCGCGTCTGCGCCCCACCGGAAGTGTTCATCGTCCCGATGTCGGTGCGGTTGGATAGCGAGCTCCACTGCTGGGTGGTGTAGGCCAGCAGGTCCCCGGCCGGGTTCAAGACCGGACCGGTCTGGTAGCGCCCCGCGGCGTTGATGGCGCTGATCCGAGTGGCGCCACCGTTCTTGGTCATCAGGTAGATCGAGTCACTGGCATTCAGCCCACAGCTAAACGCGATCTGGCTGCCGTCCATGCTGTACGAGGGCGCCTGGGCGCTGTAGCCGATGGGCACCTCGTAAAGCTGGCGCAGGTCGCGGCCAGTGGTGTTGGTGTCCCACACCTCGGCGCCCCGGGAGGTGTAGCGGATGAAGGCGATCCGGAAGCCGCCGGGAGACCACGCAGGCTCCTGGTCGGTGCCGAGGCCGATCAGGGCCCGCAGCGAGGTGCCGTTGATGTTCATCGTGTACAGATTGCGGTCGGCTCCGCTCCAGACCACCTTCTGCTCGGCAGGGTCGATGCTGTAGTGCAGGATGGGCAGCGCCGAGGTCAGTGCCGCCAGGCCGGACCCGTCCGGCCTCACCCGGTAGATGCGCTGGCTCAATGGACCCTGAGTACCCATCAGGAAGTAGATCCAGCCCGAGGGGGCGGTGCTGTTGGTGACGGTAACCGTCGCCGAGGCCACCAGGGACCGGTCCGCGGCGCTGGTTGCGTCCACGTGATAGGTGCCGGTCGTCGCCGGCGCGGTATACAGGCCGGTGGCGGTGATCGTTCCGCCCCCCGCTTCGCGCACGCTCCAGCTCACGCTTTGCGAGAGCCGGTCGGGCACGGCAGTGGCGGCGAACCGCGCCTGCTCCAGCGGCGCCAGTGTACGCTTGAGCGGCGCCACAGAGATTGCCCCCTCGTCCCCGTCGTCCCCGCCGCTTTCGCAGCCCGCAAGACAGCCCAGGGCAACGACAATCGCCAGCCCCAGTAAGGCTTTCGGATAACGGTCCATCCTGGACACCTCCGAAACTGATGGTTATAGGCTCTATGTGGCGGAAGCGCACGTCATCTCTCGAGCCCTGAGGGCGAGCAGATGCAGGCCCCGCTGTGAAGCTGCAATTCACGGTCCATCCCGCGGGTCCGCGGAGGCCGCTCTCGACCCCCATCTTGGCACACAGAAGCATTTCGCCGTGCCCCTGTCCTTCTCCTGTGCCCCACCTGCCACCCCGGGGCAGCGCCGGGAAACCCGAGGAAGGCCAGACCGGGCCGACGCGGAGGCCAGGCAGGGCCCAGGGGAGACGGCCGGCCGCCAAGAGAGACGGACCGCCGGTCGCGAGAGCCCCGGGCGGCGGACAGTGCGCGCCGGTGTGCCTCCCGCTCCTGCGCTGCCTTCCTTGACCTCCCTCGTCCGGCGGGCTACCATATTGGCGGTGAAACGTCCGTTCAGCGAGGGATAGCGATGCCAAGCGCAGTGAGCGTTGTTCACGGAGAGGACCCGGTCGCGATGGTGGCTGAGGCCATCGAGCTGCTCGGGGGCATGCAGGCCTTCGTCAGTCCGGGCGACACGGTGCTGGTCAAGCCCAATAGCTTCGTCAAGCAGGTGCCGGCCAACGGGAATGTGGCCAGGCCGGAGGTGGCCATCGCCGTGGCACAACTGGCGCGAGACGCCGGGGCCCGCCGAGTCATCGTCGGGGAGCGCAACAAGGCGGCCGTGGTGGCCAACTTCGCCGGCACGGGCGTGGAGAAGGTTGCCGAGCTTCTGCCCTTCGAGGACGACGAGCACGTGACGGTCACCATTCCAGACGCCCGGGCGTTGCTCATGCCGGTGACCGTCCCGAGGATCCTGCTGGACTGCGACAAGCACATCACGGTGCCGGTGGGCAAGACCCACTGCGGCGCGGGGGTCACGGCGTGCCTGAAGAACGCCATGGGCCTGATGATGGGCGCGGAGACTCAAAAGTCCCACGCTTTCGGGGTCTGCAAGGTCCCCATCGACATGAACACCCTCAAGTGGCCGGTGCTGGGGGTGGTGGACATGACCATCGCCCAGGAGGGTGATTTCCCCGGCGCCGGAGGCACGCCGGTGCCGATGGATCTCATCGTCGCCGCCGCCGACATTGTGGCCGCGGACGCCACCTGCTGCCGCCTGATGGGCTATGAGCCCGAGGACGTCTGGATGGTCCGCTCCGCCGCCCAGCGTGGTCTCGGCGCGATCGACCAAGACGCCATCGAGATCAGGGGCGAGCAGATCGCCGCCGTGCGAGAATGCCTCACCGGCGTCGTGTTCGACCCCAATGAGTTCGGGAACAGGGTGGATTGGCAGGTGGACCTCCGCTGCCGCTACTGCGTGCAGGATGCCGTGTCCTTCCTGCGCACCGACGATGGGCGCCGGTTACTGGAGACGCTGGGCAGGGTGAGGGTGGTTGCCGGTCCGGTCCGTGACATCCCCGAGGATGACACGCCCACTCTGGTGGTGGGAAACTGCAATGCGTGGCTGATGGACCGGGGCGCCTTCGCGCACGGCTGCCCGCCGGCTGTGTGGCAGATCGCGGCTCCGGCCAAGAGGCTGCTGGAGACGTAGGGCGAGCGCCACGGCAAGCGGCCGAGAGCCCCTTGCCCTCTGGCTCGGAGACCACGAAACACCTTCCGCCCGGGGCAGTCCTGCGGGGCAGTCCGGGCGTCCGCGATCGGTACCCCCGGGGCGGCTCGCGATCTCCAGAGGGGATCAGGGCCTGAGGAAGTCCACCACCTGGAAGGATCCGGCATGGCCCGCATTGCCGGCGCCGAGCTCGGCCGGCTCCCTGCGGTTGCCCACGACACCGTGCGATGCCTTCGGGCCGACCTGCGCCACCCGGCCGCTCTTCCGGGACGAGTGGGCCGTCCTCCGCGTGGGGCCGTCGGGCGCTACGCCTGAACCCCGGCCCGCTCCAGCCCCCGCACGAGGTCGGTGATCTCGGGCACACGCACATCGGCCTGGTCGTCGGGTGTCTCTCCGTCGCCGACCAGGACAGTCAGCATTCCCAGGGCCCGGGCGGGAGCCAGATTGCGCGGATTGTCCTCCACCAGGGCGATCAGAGCCGGCGCCAATCCTAGATCCTCGGCGATCCGGCGGTAGATCGCCGGCTCGGGCTTGGACAACCAATCGCTGTAGCGGATGTCGAAGATTCTATCGAAGTGCCCGGCGATGCCCAGCGTTTCCAGCACCTTGACTGCATAGGTGGCGGTGGCGTTGGTGAACACATGGCAGGGCACGGAGAGCGCCCCCAGCATCCGGTCCAGCTCGGGGTCGGGTTGGAGGTACCTGGCGGGCTCCAGCCGGTCGACGGCATAGTCGTAGACGACCCGCGGGTCTACCCCGTATTCCGCCTGCAGGCCTCTGGCGGTGGCGCCGTACTGCTTCCAGGTGCGGACCCTCAGGGCATCGGCCTCCTCGGGTGGCAATTGGAGGTTGTCCGCGATCCACGCATTGAAGCGCCGGTCACCGGCCTCTTGCAGACCGCTGGCCGGGTGGTATAGGGTATTATCTAGATCAAACAGAATCGCTCGGAGCGCTCGGGACATGGATCGAGTATAGTGGTGTCTCGGTATCCCGGTCAATGCCGGGCAGCGGTGGCAGCGTAGGCGAGGGGGACGCGCCCACGGGGACGCAGCAGCAACGGACCCAGCAACGGAGGAACCAATGGATCGGCTGCAACGCAAGAACATCGGGGAGATCGAAGGACTGAACCAGAGGGGTGGCCGCACGCTGAGTTTCGTGGACCTGGTGCGCGCCGGCACCATGACGGTCGAGATGGTGGCCCACTGCTGGACCGCCATCGCCCGGGGCGCCTCCTTCATCACGGCCGCCGGCCCGGGCGGCGCCGGCAAGAGCACCGTCCTGGCCGACCTGCTCTCGCTGCTACCCCCAACCAGAGAGATCGTGACCATCACAGACCCGCGGGTCATCGACGAGGAGGCCGTGCCCTGCTGCCTGGCACACGAGATCGGGGAAGGCCACTGGTATGGCTACATCTGGGGCAAGGATGTGCGCAGTTTCTTCGCCCTGATGGGCCACGGCACCCAGACCGCCTCCTGCATCCATGCCGATAACCTCCAGCAACTGCGGGACATCCTCCTGGCCCCGCCGCTGTCCGTGGCCGAGGAGCACCTCAACAAGCTCGACCTCGTGCTCTTCATTGAGGTCAACCGCCGCCGCGAGCGCCGCGTCACCGCCCTGTACGAGGGCTCAGCCAACGGCGCCGGGCACCGCCTGGCCTTCGAATGGGACCCCGAGACCGATACCATCGTCCGCCACGGCGACTCCGAGCTCTTCGGGCGCCTGGGCACCGACGAGAGCGAGTACCACGCGAAGCTGGCCGCCGTCAACCGCATCGTCCATGATGGTGACGAAGCCTTCGAGTTCGTCCGCGCCAAGGTCCTCGACGTCTACCGCTCCTCGTAGGCCCGAACCTCCCCGGCGAACAGGAAGTCCGTGGTGGGGCCACGCCGCCGCTTGACTAGGTCGAAGCGCAGGAACCTGGCCTCCACAGGATCGGCCGGCATTACCCACAGATACCCACCCCCTCGCCCCTCGATGATCCTCTGGGCCACCGGCAGGAATTCCTGCCCATCCGCGCTCGCCCACAGGGCCACCCGGTCGGGGTTGTAGTCACCCACCCCGGCGCCGTAGCTCTGGGTAATGAACTGCAGGCGCCGGGATCGGCCCAGGTCGACCGTCACGCTCACCTCACGCTCCTCACCCACCTCCTGCAGATGCCAACCGACGGAGGCGTGGTCCTGATAGTGCCCGTCCGCCACGCCGTCGGTTAGCTTGATCCCATCGTCGGCATACGCCTCTGACGCGGCGGCACTGAGCGTGTAAGAGCAACCCAGCGCCACGTTGACACCGTCGGACACCAGGGGCGGGCTGAGCTTGCGCACCTCCTCGACCATCGCCGCGGCCCTCGGGTCTGTCTGCAGCGGCACGAAGGGGGGCTCTTGCAGAAGGTACCAACAGAAGGCCTCGGAGGCAATGGCATTCATCCAGCCGCTGTAGGCCGCGTACGGGCCGTACTGGGGGTCATAGGGCGCGCCGTAGTAGTCCCAGGCCTGCACATCAAAGCCCCGCATCCAGCACCCATCCAGACGCGGGTCGGGACTTGAGAACTGGATGCGCACCAGGTAGTCGCCCACCGTCTCGGCCATCCGGCGGCAGGCCTCATCGCCGGAGGCCTTCCAGCCCCTCACCGCCGCCCGGAAGTACCACGGCGTCCCGTAGATCTGATCCGTCAGCGGCTCGCCATCCTCGGTGGCGATGCCGCAATCGCCCACGAAGGCCCGCTCGTACTCGCCGCCGTGGACGGTGAGCATGCCGTGTTGGGCCACCGCGGGGTCTGCGAGGAAGCTCTCGGCCAGCTTCCTGAGCCGCTCGCGAATCTGGGGGGCGTCCGCGTAGAACGCCGCATGCGAGGCACCGCGCAGCCCCACCTGCTGCCCCCAGGTACCCGTGGTGAGGCGGGCCAGGCGGGCGTAGGTCTCATCACCGGTGACGGCCGCCAACGTCCACCAGTGCATCATCCGGAAGTCCGGGTCTGCTCCATCACTGAACTGCCGGTACGCCTCCCGGCCCAGCGCGTCCAGGGCGCCGCGCGAAATGGCATGCCGGTGCACGCAGCCGTCCTCCCGGGCCACCTGCCGGAACAGCTCGGCATTCAGCAGCGCTCCCCACAGGTAGCGCTCCTCCCCCGTCCAGTGGTATAGCCACAGCAGCGCAGTGCCGATTCGGCAATTGTCGTCCCAGAAGTAGATGACGTCACTGTTCTCGTAGAGCCAGGGAAAGCCCCCCAGCGAGGGCCGGGTCTCGTCGGTGTACTGGTGCGAGAGTACCGTGTCGGCGATGTTCCGGGCGAGGCGCAAGTACCGCTGCTCCCCGCTGAGGCGCCCGTAGAGATAGAATGCCTGGGCACTCATGGCGTTGCAGTCCACCCTGAACGGCGAGCCCAGAGGGTTTTGGAACCCGCCGTCCAGCCAGGCCATGCACACCTGGGAATGGATGCCCTGCGACCCATCGGCGGCGGGCAGCACGCCCGATGCGGAAAACCAGCCCATGTTCCTGTCCACGGCCTGGCGGTACTTGTCCTCCCGCGACCGGCAGTCGAAGAGCACCACCTGCGTCGCCTGCCCCGTCTCGGTGGTGGCGCGGACCTCGATGCGGTCGGTACCGGGAGCGGCCACGAACCGGGCCCCAAGGGAGCCGTCGGCCTCCGGGCTAAGGACCAGCTCGCCCTGTTGCGCGGAGACGGCGGCCACCTGCGCCCCGGGGACGCTGCGCACCCTCAGCTTCACCTCTGCTCCCGGCTCCGCCCATACCCGGGGCTCCGTGTGTGCCTGCAGGGGCACATAGGCGGCGGCCACGGCCGCGCGGCTCTCAGCCGGCATCAGCTCGAGGAGTAGCTGCCGCCAGAGCTCTTCCCAGCGTGATAGAAGTCGGAAGTTGCGGGTGGCATAGCTGCTGATCGCCGGAGCGCTGAAAACGCAAAGCCCCCGCTCCCACGGCACCCGCAGGATGGCGGGGAACGCCTGGCCCTCCGTGGCGGCTCCGGTGCCAAAGCCCACCGACAACCCGTCGCTGTAGTGGCCCTCCACCAGGCCATCGGTGAGCTTGCGCCCATTGTCCCGGTAGGCCGCGGCCTGCTCGCCCTGCGAGGTCAGCTCGTACGGCCGGCCCGGGGCCACATTGCGGCCCGAGCCATCCACCACCTCGATCTCCCCCATGAAGAGGAAATCCGTCACCGGGGTACGCCGGCTCTTCCGCGCCACCAGCCGCACATACCGGGCCCGGACCTTCTCGAGGGCAAAGCGGACCGTCTCCGGCATGGCGTCTGGCTCGAGGCTCTCCACGGGAGAGAACAGCCGACCGTCCTCCGAAAGCCACAGCTCGACGCTCTCAGGAGTGTAGTTGGGCTGCCCGGCGCCGTAACGCTGGGAGACGGCGGACAGCTCATGCACCTCGCCCAGGTCCACGGTGACGGTGTAGGCCGAACGGTCCGGGGCCGGTATGCGGCGATAGGTGCCGTAGGCCAGGTCGTACTCAAGGAGCGTCTCCGCGTGCGGCGGCGGGGTACCCAGAGGGATGAAGGCCCCGTCGTGCTCCTCCAGCAGGTCTTCGGGGGCCAGCTCGCCCATCTGCCGCAACACCACGAGCCGCTGATGGATCGCCCGCTGCGGCGGGGAGACAGGGCCAAGGCCGCAGCATTTCGTCCCCGGTGCCACAGTGGCATACTCCACAAACACCCGGGCGCCCAGACGCACCAGGCGCTCGAGGGCGTCGCATTCGGAGACACTCAGGACCCGTGGAAGGGGATAGTCGGAGGCCAGCACCAATACGCTTCGTGCGTCCTTCGGAATCTCGGCCACGGAGGCCACCAGCCGGGGCTTAAGCTGCAGCGAGGAAAAGATCGGAGCCAGGTCGCCCGGGTCGGCGCCCACCACCGTGACCGCGGGCCCGGCGGCCCTGGCACTCACCGCCAGTACCGCCAGGAGGCAAAGGGACAACGTGCGCCGCAGCATGGGGGGTCTCCTTCGGGGCGGCAAAGCACGCTAACCGCCGGCCGTTCCCGCTACCCTCAGAGGACTGGGATGTCAGGGCCGGACGCCCGGGCCGCGAGGAGCCTGTCCCCGCAGGCGGCCGGTGAAGGGCCGCCGTCATTCCACGCGATACTCGGCCAGCCGCTCGCCGATGTGCGCGATCCGCTCCAAGGAGGCGTCCGGAGGGGTGGTGTCCGCGATGCTGAAGATCAGGCCTCGCCCGTCGTTGATGGCCGACAATGCCTGCTCCAGGTGGGCCTCGAACTGCGCGTCCGTGCAGCTCTGTGGCAGAACGCTCACCGAACACAGGCCGCCCCAGATGGCGATCCTGTCCCGGAACAGCTCCCGATAGCGCGACAGGGACAGACGCGTCATCGGGCCGGGGCAGATCGAGTCGGCCACATGGATCCCGGCCTGCAGGTACAGCTCACACAGCCCGTCGTTTTCCCCATCCGTGTGGGAGAGCAGGAGCTTGCCCGCCTCCTGGAGCCTCGCCGACCACCGGGCGAGCTGCGGCAGGATGTGGGGCTCGAAGATTGCCGGCGGGGTCAGGGAGACGTCGAAGTTGGCCCCGAGGTGGATGGCTTCCGCCGAACTGGCGGCGCAGACCTCCAGCAGGGCGTCGTAGTACCCCGCCATGCGCTGCGCGGTACCTGCCACCAGTTGAGGGCTATCGTGCAGATCGTAGTAGAAGCGGTCGTAGGGCACGAGCTCCTTGAGCAGATGGTGGACCGGGGAGGCCGCGGCGTTGGCATATCCCACCACCAGTCCGCGCTCGCCCACCTGCTCGCAAAGGCTCCGGTAGCGCGTCTCGTGCGGCTCGATCGCGAGGTCCTCAAACAGCGCGGCCACGATCTGGTAGTCCTCGGGCGACTTGACCACGCGCTCGGTGACCTGCCAAAGCGTCGTCCCATCACGGCGCATCTGTTCGGTATGCACCAACGTGGCGTGCAGGTCCCCGGCCGGCGTGCGGTAGGTGACCTCCAGCCGGTCGCCGTCCCGCTGCACGACGCGCTCCGTCCTGGCGAAACGCAGCCGGTACGGCTGATTGGCCACGTGCTCGAGACCCAGCGCGCGGTCGGCGATCTCGTCGGGATGTGCGGTGTCCAAAAAATCGGGGACCACCGCATGGTACCCCACTCCCAGCTCGGCGGCGATGTCCGCAAGGGAGGCGTCCCGCCACTGTGCCGGCAAAGTGCCCCGGTAGGCATTGGCCTTGTACCACAGGTCCAGTCGTGGCACCCACGGGATACGGTCCACCGGCTCGAAGCGCAGGGCGGCCAGGATCCGCTCCCGATGGGTCATCGCCTTCCTGAAGGGTGCCGGGGGCCCTCCACCACTGCCTGCGGGTGACGGCGCAGGCCCCGGTGTCTCTGAGCTCGCGCCCACCCCGTCGCACACGGCTTGTGCATCGCTCCGACGCAGCACCAACGCCCCGGTCGGACAGGCTTCGGCACACTGCCGAGCCACCCGCTCTAGCCCGGCGCGCAGCGGCTCATCAAAGGGCACGCCGACCTTCACATCGAAACCGCGGCCGATGAAGGTCAGGCCCAGAGCCTCTCCCGCCGCCGCGGCAAGTTGCACGCAAAGCCCGCAGGAGATGCACTTGCCGGGCTCGTAGACCACCAGTCCGTGGCTGACCTCCCGGCTGTAAGGGCGACGGTCGCCGTGATAGCGCCTGGTATGGGCGCCGTAGGCCATGGCAAAGTGGCGCAGCCGACAGTCTGAAAGGCCGGCACAATCGCAGTGCAGGCAGCGGTCCGCCTCCCCGGCGGCCTCCTCCTCCGTGAAGCCTTCTTGCTCCCCGCCCAGCGGCCACAGCCGGTCGTGGCGCGGGTGATCGGCGACAAAGACGCCCAGCTCGTGCTCGGGCAGTCTCCCCATGTGCACGGTGTACGGCCGCGCCACACCCTCCACCACCGCACCCTGGAGATAGCCGTCCACCGCATGGGCCGCCGAGTACCCGCTGCCCACCGCTCGGGCCGCGTGCCGCGAGGGCGACAGCGCCGAGCCGGCGACGAACAGCCCCGGCGTGGCGGTGGTGTGGTTCGCACGGTCTGCCTGCAGGCCGTGGGGCGTTGCCGCTACCCCGAGCACTTCCGCCATCCCCGCCGGGGGCTCACCCACGGCCAGCAGGACGGCGTCAAACCGCTCCAGCAGCTCCCCGGGCGGCACGTCCTCTCCCACCTGCGTACCGGGAACAAACTCGATGCCCACGCTCAGCACGCTGTCGATCTCGGCCTGGAGGACCGAGTGCGCCAGGGTGGTCTCGCTCACGCCGTACCGCAGCATCCCGCCGGCGGCCGGGTGCTCGTCGATGAGCGTGCATTCGTGGCCCGCCAGATGCAGATAGTACGCCGCGGACAGCCCCGCCGGCCCGGCGCCGACGACGGCCACTTTCTTCCCGGCCGCCTGAGCCCCGGCCGGTTGCGCCACCCCATGGGCCAGGGCGAAGTCCCCCACGCTGCGCTTGAGGAGCTTGATACTCACGGGATTGTCCAGCTCGCCGCGGCGGCAGACCCGCTCGCACAGCTCGGGACAGACGCGACCCAGCACGGCGGGCAGCGGGATGCGCTCGCGCACCACCGCGACGGCCTGCTCCATCTCACCCGCCGCGATGTGGCGGATCATTCGCGGAATGTCCATGTGGGCCGGGCACGCACTCTGACAGGGGCCCACACAGTCACCGGCATGCTCGCCCAGGAGCAGCTCCAGAGCCGTCCGCCGGGCCTGAAGAACCTCTTCGGTCTCGCTCTCTACCACCATGCCCTCGGCGGCCACAGTGGCGCACGAGGGTACCAGGCGGTCGGCGCCGTTGATCCTCACCCCACACACCATACACGACGTCTCCGGCCGACAGCCCTCCCGGTAGCACAGGGTGGGGATCGCGATGCCCAGCCGTCGGGCGGCGGCCAGCACGGTAGCGCCCGGGGGAACGTGCACCTGCCTGCCGTCGACTGTGAGTGTGGGCATATGCGGTTCGTCGCCTGTGCTCTGCCGGGCCTGTGATCCCGGAGTCTGGGTCTGCGCCGGCGCTCATCCTCCGAGCGACCGGGGTCGAAGTCATCCGCGCGGGGCTACTCCCGGCTCGAGCTCGTTTCCGGCCGCCAGCGGTGTCCCCTACTCCACCACCACGGCATCCACCGGGCACACCTGCCGGCAGGCGTCGCAGTGCACGCACTTTTCCGGATCGATGGTGTGCTTCTGATACGGCGTGATCGCGATGGCCTCGGTCGGACAGTTCTGGGCACACTTGGTGCAGCCGATGCAGTCGTCGGTGATCCTGTAAGTGATCAGCGCCGCACACTTGCCGGCCGGGCAGCGACCCTCCAGGTGGGCCTCGTACTCGTCGCGGAAGTACTTCAAAGTCGTGAGAACCGGATTGGGCGCCGTCTGGCCGAGACCGCACAGGCTGGTGCGCTTGACCATCAGCGCCAGCTCCTCCAGCCTGTCCAGGTCCTGTCGCTTGGCCTCGCCCCTGCAGAACCGGTCGAGGATCCCCAGCATGCGGTGGGTCCCGACTCGGCAGGGAGTGCATTTGCCGCAGGACTCGCGCTGGGTGAACTCCAGGAAGTACCGGGCCACATCCACCATGCAGTCGGTATCATCCAGCACCACAAGGCCCCCGGAGCCCATGATCGCGCCGGCCCCGGTGAGGGCCTCGTAGTCCACCGGGATGTCGGCAAGCTCCGCCGGGATGCAGCCCCCCGATGGCCCGCCGATCTGAACCGCCTTGAAGGTGCGGCCCTCGGCCACTCCCCCGCCCACCTCCTCCACGATCTGGCGAACCGTGATGCCCATCGGCACCTCGATGAGCCCCCCGCGGAGGATCTTCCCCGTCAGCGAGAAGACCTTGGTCCCCTTGCTCTTGTCCGTGCCCAGTTGCGTGAAGGCCTCGGCGCCCTCCCTGACGATCCACGGCACCAGCGCCAGGGTCTCCACGTTATTGACGCACGTGGGATGGCCGTACAGGCCGCTTTCCGCCGGGTATGGCGGGCGCAGGTGCGGATTGCCGCGCCGCCCCTCCAGAGACACGATGAGCCCCGTCTCCTCGCCGCAGACGAAGGCGCCGGCACCCTCCATGATCCCCAGCGTCACGCCCCTGCCGCTCCCCAGGATGTCGGGGCCCAGAAGCCCCCGGGCCTCGCAAAGCCCGATCGCCTCCCAGATGCGCCGTACCGCCAGAGGGTATTCCGCCCGGATGTACAGCACGCCCTCCTTGGCCCCTACGGCATAGGCGGCGATGGCCAGCCCCTCCAGCACCCGGAACGGATACGACTCCAGCAGCATGCGGTCCATGAAGGCGCCCGGGTCGCCCTCGTCGCCGTTGCAGACCACGTACCTCACCGCATCCGCCGCTCCGCGCACCAACTCCCACTTGCGCCCCGTCGGGAAGCCCGCCCCACCCCGGCCCCGCAGTCCCGAGGCCGAAATCGTGGCGATGACCTCCTCGGGGGTGAGCTCCGTCACGCAGCGCTGCAGGGCGCGGAAGCCGTCGTGGGCAAGATAATCATCCAGGTCCAGGGGGTCAACGGTGCCGTAGTGCTCGGTGGCGATGTGCCGCTGGGGGCCCAGGAACGCGCATACCGGGGCGTCGCGCACGTCCAATGAGTACCGGGTCACCGGCTCCCAGGCCTCGTCGGTGAGGATGTAATCCACCGCCTGGTCCACCAGCGAGCGCAGGGTGTTTCTCAGGCCCCGGGGCCTGAAATGGCGCTTGACGATGGCCGGGGCGTCTCCCGGCTGCACCCGGGCATACACCGCGGGCTCCTCGCCGGGCACGAGCACCTCCACCAGCGGCGTCTGGTGGCACATGCCCACACACCCCACGGGCTTGACCACAGCCGGCGCCCCCAGGTCGCGCACGGTCTCCTCCAGAGCGTGACGCACATCCAGGCTGCCGCCCGCGATGCAGCAAGAGCCCACTCCCACCCGAATCTCCGCCAGACCTCCCGTAGGCACGGCCTCGCCGCCGGACACCGGCCCCGCCGGCCTGGCCTGCTTCAGACGCAGGAAGTCCTCCACCATCTGGGCCACACCGTCGGCGGATAGGTGCCCGTAGGTGATCTGGTCGATCTGCACCACGGGAGCCAGGGTGCAGCAGCCCAGGCAGTCCACGCGCTCGATGGTGAAGATACCGTCCTCGGTGGTGTCCTTCTCCTCGTCCAGGTCCAGGTGGCGATAGAGGGCCTCGGTCACCAGGCGTGCCCCCTTCACATGGCACGCCGTACCGTGACAGACGCGAATCAGGTGCTTGCCCACTGGCCGGTGCCGGAAGCGGCCGTAGAAGGTGGAGACCCCCACCACGGCCTCCGGGGTGATACTGGTGATCTCGCACAGGCGTCTTAAGGCCTCCGGGGGCAGGTACCGGTAGTGGCTCTGCAGGGCCTGCAGCAGCGGAATCAGGGCATCGCGGCTCCGCCCGACATCCGCCACGATGCGGTCGACGAAGCTGAGGTCCACGCTGCCCAAAGGCTCGCCATCGCCGTAGCCCAGTTGCTGCAGGGCCGCCGAGTTGGCGCCGGTTCTGAGGGTCTGCTCGGCCGCTCCCTGATTGTCTGGTACTGTGGTGCCTGCCGGACCGTCATTCATTGCGTGTTGTCTTTCGTGGCGATGCAATACAGGGCTTTCTCGCCGCGCATGTAGATCTTGCCATCAACCATGGCCGGCGTTGCCTCCACCCTCTCCCCCAGCTTGCCGCTGCCGATCGCCTTGAACTCCCGCCCGGCCTCGAAGATGTGGGTCACGCCCTCCTTGTCGGTGAGGTACACGACCTTGCCCACCATCAGCGGCGAGGAGGTCACGGGGGCCTTCATGTCGTGCTCCCAGAGCATCTTGCCGTCCTTCATATCGTAGCACGTCACCATCCCATAACTGGCCGCCATGAACAGCAGATCGTCGTTGCAGACAGGGCTGACCGTGTCCGGCAGACCGGCCTCGATCTCCCAGATGATCTTCCCCTCCTTGCCGGCCTCATCGGCGGGCGGCTGGATGGCGAAGCCCCCCGCGCCGTCCTGACAGGCGATGACCAGGCCGTTGCCGTAGCACGGCACCGGAGCCACGTCTCCACTGAGGCACTCCGTCCGCCACAGCTCCTTCCCGCTGCCGGGGGAGTAGGCGATCACGTAGGGGTTGGCGCAGGTGATGATCTCGTGGCGCTTGCCGCTATCGATGACGATCGGGCTGCTCCAGGAGTTGACCACCGGCCGGTCGGTGCGCCAAAGCTTCTTGCCGTCTCTGGTGTCCAGTGCCAGCAGATAGGACAACCCCTCCTCGGGGTCCGTGCCCTGGTCGAGCTGGATAATCAGGACGTTTTGGTACACCGCCAGCGAGGAGGCGTACCCGTAGAGGCTCTCGATCCTGCCCAGTGCCTTGCTCCAGGCCGGCTTGCCATCCATCTCGAAGGCGGCCACATCGCCGTTGGCAAACATGGCGAACACGCGCTTGCCGTCCGTGGCCATGGTGGGGGCGGCATAGCCGGTATCGGGGTTCACATCCGGCGGCTCTTCCTTCTCACTGAGCTCGATGACGACGCTCTTCTCCCAGAGCTGCTTGCCGGTCTTGGCGTCGAAGCAGAAGACCTTGCGCGTTTTCTCATCGGCGCCGGTGAGGAAGATTTTCCCGTCCCAGTAGATGGGGGAGTTCTTACCCGACAGCGGCAGCGGCGTCTTCCACAGGATGTTCTCATTATTGGAAGCCACCCACTGGGTGGGGAAGCTCACCGTCAGGGTCCTGCCGCCCGCGGGGCCGCGGAAGGAGGGCCAGAACGGGGCCCCCTCGGGAACCGGAGCCGCCACGGGCATTCCGGGCCTCGGCATCCCGGGCTGTGCCGGGCCGGCGCTGCCGGGGGCGGGCAGGCCGGGCTGGACCCTGGGCGGTGCGGGTGCGGCCCCATTGACCGCGGCCTCGCCGCCGTTGCCTCCCCTGTCGGTTGCCGGAGCCTTGCCGGCACGCACGGCCTGCAGCTCGGCGCGGAGGTCCTTGACCTCTTGCTTAAGCCTGTCGAATTCGCCGCTGGCTGGGCCCGGAGGTCCCGGAGGCCCCTGGGCGCCCGCCGGGCCGGCAGCACCCGCCGGGCCGGCGGCGCCCGCCGCACCCGCGGGACCTGCCGCTCCGGAAGCCCCGGAACTGCCCGAGGAGCCCGCGGCTCCGGCAGGACCCGACGGTCCCGCCGGACCCGGAGGTCCGGCCGCGCCGGCAGGACCCGACGGTCCCGGGATGGGAATCGTCTGCGGCTGCACAACCTGCGGCGCATCGGCGGGAGTCGCCGGGCTGGGGAAGCCCTCGCCACTCACGCCGTCGGAGGCGGCGCCTCCCTGCCCGGCATCGGCGATGGCCATCTCCCCTCGCTGGGCGGCCTTCACATACTCGGTTGTGCTGTCATGCCGCGACAGCACGGCGATGGCCAGGAGGAATCCGGCCAGCAGGACACCGGCCGCGGTGAGATAGCGCCGGCTAATGGCGAAATGCATCCACGACTTGGCCCCCGCCTGGGGGTCCGGCTGGGGCACCCCGGCCCGGAGACCGGCGGCGATGTGTAGCGCGCCCAGCAGCACCAGGACACCGGCGATGATCAGGTACATCCCCCTGGCGGCCCGGGCGCTGGTGGTGAAATGAGAGGTCCGCAGTTCCCGGTCAATCTCACGAATCTGGCCCCGAATCGCCTGGTTTTGGGGATTCTTGGCCAGCTCGGCCTGCAGAACCTGGATCCGCGCGGGCTTCAGCGGATCCATGGTGCGCGCCTGGTATAGGTTCACCGCCAGGCCCACGAGCACCACCAGGCAGTAAGCTGCCGCCACCCACGCGGTGGAGACCGTCGCCCGGTACCACAACTGGTCTCGATCCGGACTAGTCCCTCCGGCGCCCGTCATGCTTTGGTTGACCATCGGCCGTTCACCCGATACCACTTTCGCTGAGATCCTCCGACAGGGCCTGCTCGCGCCCCACCGGACAGGCGCTGTAGCAGCGCCCACAGGCCACACAGGCGGCCATGTCGATTTGGTACTCCCGTCTATGCCGCAGAACCGAGAGCGAGATCATCCGGATCCCGAACGCCAGTCCCAGCCAGGCTCCCAACACCCACGACCAGCGCGCGAACTGCCCGTGGATGTCCAGAGCCTGTCGATGCAGCTCCGCCGCCGGGATGCCCAGCTTGTCGAACGCCTCACTCTCATCCGTCTTGCCCTGCACCAGCCCCCGCTCCTCCTGCCACACTCGCACCGCGAGTCGCACCGTGGGATGCACCCCGGCGAGAGTCGGGGCCGCCGCATGCAGCGCCCAGGCACCGAAACCGACCATGAACGGCAGCCCCACCAAGAGCCACCTCAACCGTCGACGGCTCTCGGCCTTCTGCGCCGCCGTGCTCTCCGCGTTGGGCGCCTTGATCGCCCCGTACGGACAGGCATCCGCGCACAGATGGCAGTTGATGCACTCGCCGGGAGTGATGCGTAGCTTCCACTGCGACAGCGGAGCCACCAGCCGTAGCAGCGCTCCGTAGGGACACAGGTACCGGCAGTACGGCCGCCCCACGAAGGTGGACAACACCAGCATCCCCACACCGAAGAGGACCACCCACATCGGGCCGCCGCGCCGGTAGAACACGATGAACGGATCGGCCTCGCAGATCACGAACCGGCTCCCGATGGCCGCGAAAAGGACCCCGAAACCCAGGTACAGATAGGGGATCAGGCCCAGGGCGCTGTCCAGCCACGGCCGCACCTTGACCGGACGCAGCAGGACGATCTCCTGCACCACCCCCAATGGGCACACCGAGGCGCAGAACACACGGCCGAAGAATAGCGCAAACAGCAGGGGCAGGATGAAGAACACGCCCGCCACCAGAGGCAGAGCGTACTGCCCGTTGGCCGCGGCCAGAGCGACGTTCTGGATCGCCCCCACCGAGCAGATGCACCCCTGCCGGTAGAAGCCGAAGTAAAACAGGGAGAACACCGCCAGCCCCACCAGTCCCTGGCGCGACCGCGTACGCAGCGCCAGGTACGCCGCCAGGCCCAGGGCCACCAGCAGCACCGCCATGTCCACGTACGCGAAGGTCGTGGCACGGGGCGAGGGCGTCGTCGGCGCCGGGAACTGGTACGGCCGGGAGAACTCCGGGGGCGGGAAGTTCTCGGCCCCGAAAGTCGCCGCCGCCACCAGCACCAAAGCCACCGCCGCACCGCCAAGCACGGGCCTCCGGAGCCGGCCGGCACGCCCTGTCGCTTGTCTCATCGGGCCCCGAGGGCTTTCCATCAGAGCATCATTTCTTGGTCCGGAGAAGATACGGACTGGCGGCAGGCACCCGCACCACGGCCTGCGCCGGGCAGGCGTCGGCGATGGCGCACTGGTTGCAGTTCACACAGCGGTCGTGCCGGATCTGCAGGACCAAAGAGCCGTTGCCGAACATCTGGCAGCCCTCCACACAGATCCCGCAGCCGATACACTTGCTCTCATCAACGGTGTACTGGTAGTACGGCTCCTCCACGAAGCTGCGCGTGATCGCTCCGGTCGGGCAGCGCTGGTTCTCCGCGGCCTCGGCATCATCCACCCGCTGGTCGATATAGTAGCCGAAGCACAGCTCGCAGTAGCCGCAGATCTCGTGCTGGTGCACACATTTCACCGCCGATGGCTTCAGCACGCACTCGGTGGCGCACTTGCCGCAGGCGGTGCACTTGGCGGGGTCGATCTGCCACACGGTGCTCTCCGCGTCGCTGCGCGAGGCCAAAGCCACCAGCCCCCCGGTGGCCGCGAAGACTCCCGCGGTGCGCAGGCCGCTCACCAGCAACTCTCGCCGGCTGAGCTTGGCCTCCTCAGGTCGATCCTTGTTCCCTGCCATCGCCAATCAACCTCATATCCTCCGGCGGCCGGCCGTCGCCTCCGGCCCCGCAGACCCGGTGTGGGCCGGTGATTGCTCCTCATCGCTGCCATCCGGCGTGCTTCTCTCATCTGCGGGCAGAGGCGAGACGCAGGGCTCCGGAGAGCGAAGCTCGCCTCTGAATGCCACAGCCGCCGGCAGCCGGCAGCCATCGCGGGCGGCGCACTGCGCGCACAAAGACGGCGTCTCGCACCGTCGGCCCTTGCCCGCGATCAGCTCGGCCACACCGCCTCCCAGCACGCCGGCCAAAGCCAGACGCCCCACCGTCTTGATAAACCCCCGGCGGTCCCCGGGCTCCCCGATCACGGCATCACTCATGAGCCGGCCTCCGCGCCCGTTGTGTCGGCCTTTGGCATGAATACCCGCACCTGCTTTGCCCTCTTGTCCAATACCAGCACGTCGCCCTCCGGCGTCGTGGCCAGGTCGAGGCTGTCGTTGGCCTTGGAGAAGTCCGCCGGGGAGGCAACCACGGCCTTCAGATTCCCACGGGTATCGTGGACTTTCACCCGCAGCAGCCCCTTCTCGCTGGTGACGACACTCCCGTCCTGCAGGAGCGCGAGGTCCGTGGGGTTGCAGCAGCCGCAGAAGCCCCCGATTGTCTGTCCCGCCGAGCCCCACTCACCGACCAGCTCGCCCTCCGGGCTGTAGCGCTGGACCTTGCGCAGTCCGGGGTTGTTGACAAGCAGCGAGCCGTCCGCATCGACCAGCACATCCAGGTGCGGACTGGGTACGACGAGACCCTCGCGGCCTCTGGGCCTGTCCGTGGCCCCCACCTGTCCCCGGATGGCACCGGAGCGGTCGAAGCGGTGGATGACGCGGTTGCCCGCGTCGGCCACCCACACATCATCTCCAGATACGGTGACGCAGGTAAGGTACGCCTTCGCCGCGGGCGGGGCCCATTGCGACTCCAACGCGAGATCCGGCCCGAGCACCTCCACGTGGTCGAGAAACCCGATATAGGTGACACCCGAGGCGTCGGCGGCCACGCAGTACGGCTCGGCGGCGAGGTCGGCGGATAGAAGCTGCTTGCCGGTGATGTCGAAGACCTTGACGGCCTTGTCACCCACCACGTACAGCCTGCCGTCCTGGCCCACCGCGATACCCCTGGGCTCGCTCAGGCCGGTGTCGATGGCACCTGCCTCCACATAGGTGAGCAAAGAGGCGTCCACCTGTCCCAACCTCTCCACGCCACTGCGGAGCCTGCTCGCCAGATCCTGGCCCTGCCTGGTTTGGGGCGTCTGTCTGCCCACATACCACACCAGGCCGAGGCCCAGTGCGATGACGGCAAGGACCGGCAGCAGCGCCCTGTAGGTGCCGGCCATTGCTCTCCTGGGATCGACCTCCGGGGTGGGCCTGTTCATCTCAGTGCTGTTTCACATCCAGACAGACCATGGTTGTGAGGTCGCGCGCCAGCAGTCGGCCACCCACGATCGCCATCGGCCCCCAGGCATCGTGCCCCTGGAGCACCTTTGCCCGGGCCAGCTCCTTGTAACCCGCCGGATTGGGCTCTACCAGGGCCAGGTCACCCTTGTCCCCCAGCACGTAGAGCAGGCCTCCGGCCATGACGTACGGCCCCAGACCGAAGGTCTTCGTGCGGCCGCTGGTCCACAGGCGCCGGCCGCTTAAGTCCAGACAGGCGAGCTGTCCGGCCGGGTTGGGCACCACGCCGTACAGGTGGCCGTTGTACAGGATCGGCGTCTGCTGGTCGGAGCCGAAGACGTCAACCTTGAGCCGAAAAGCCACCTCGGGCGTGATCCGGCTTCCCGACTGCTTCAGCCGCAGCATCATCGCCCCGGAGTTGTAGCCGCCGCACAGGAAGATCCGCCCGTCACCAATGGGGACGGGAGTGGGCACCGTGGCGGTGCTCACCTTCCATTCCGTGGTGTCCCATAGAAGCTTGCCGTCGCTCGACACCCCCGCCACCCCGCCGCTGCCGCAGTACACGTACATCCGCTTCCCGCCCAGACTCATGGGTGCGATGGACGAATGGGTCATGCTCCACTTGCGCGGGTTGGGCGCTTGCCACAAGACCTTGCCGGAGGCCAGGTCCACCGCGATCATCAGGGCACTACCCGCTGGAGCGAGGATCACACGACTACCATCGATCAGCGGGCACTGCCCTGCGTACCACGTGGGCACCTTAGTCCCGTACTCCTTGACCAGGTCCTTGCGCCACAGCACCTTTCCCGTATTGGCGTCACAACACATCACATGGCACTTGGGCCCCAGCGTCACCACATGCTTATCCGTCACCGCCGGCACCGTGCGGGACATGCCGTGGTTGCGCTTGACCTCCACAGGGTACGCGCTGGACCAGATCTGCTTGCCGTTGGCCAGGGAGAGGCATCTCAGCACATCGGCCCTGGCCTTCTGGTCGTAATCGAGCACGTACACCCGCCCCTTGTGCACGGCCGGGCCGGCGTGGCCCTCCCCCAATGGCACCTGCCACAGCCTGGGAGGACCACCGGCCCCCCAGCTTCGGGCCAGGGGGACGGTTTCCTTGCTGATGTTGTCCAGGTTCGGCCCGCGAAAGCCGGACCACGATCCGATGGCCAGAGCGCCACCGGATCCCGCGTCGGGTCCGGCGCGGTTCCGGCTCAGCGGGGGAATGGCATCATCGCCATCGCCCGCAGGCTCCGGAGCAGTCGGAGACCGGCCGCCCATTGGCCCGCCCGACGGGCCCGGACGCATACCCGGACCTCCGAAGGGCGGCATGCCCCCCCCGGACGGCGGTCCCGGCATGGCCTCGGCCGGATCGGCATCGCCACCCATGATGTCGATCCCTACCGGCGGGTCGGCCCCCGGCTCACCGGGACCGGGAACCTCATTCCCCAGCTCAGGCGGCTCATTCGTCGGTCGCTCCAGACCCGTCTCCCCGCCACCGTTGGGGCCCGCCGGACCGGTACCGTTCGGCGACAGCCCCGGCCCCGGAGCGCCCGGAATACCAGATGGGCCGGTCGTCCACCCGCTCGGCCCGGGCTGCGCAAAGCCCGGCTGTTCGCCGGTCACCGGCGCCCGCAGTTGATCGTCCTGAATCGGCGGCGGAGCCGACAGCCACAGCATGATTGAAAACACCCCGAGCAAAGCAAACCCGCCCGGGATCCCGACGGTGATCAGCAGCGTGCGGTAGGTCGGGAGCGGCCGACGAGTCCGGCCCGGGATGGCCCCGGCCTCGGCCACCGGCACAGAGGCCGGCGAACTGTAGGCCGGGGCGCTCTGGGCCGGACCGGTACCCTCCGCTCCGGGTGGCGCCATGGGCGGGGTAAACGCCGGCCCAACCGGCGGCGACACCGGGGCTCCCTCGACCGGCGCATCCTCTTTCAGATCGCCGCCATCCGCCGCCTCCGGCGGAGACACTGCGCCGCCCGGCTCCGACTCATCGGAGCGCAGTGAGATCGGCGTCCTGCGATGTAGCGAGTCAGGGGGCTGCTCCATGGCTCTCCTTTCGAGCGACCGCCCTCCCGGCCAAAGGCAAGGGAACATCCCGCGACCCAACCCTGTTCACCTATACTGTGGGCTGCGGTTGACCAGATAGGTAGGTCTATTATACAATGTTAGCGGCGTTTAAGTCCACTCGCGCCGCGGGGCTGCGATCCCGCTGAGGAGACTGGGACCCGCCGGTCTCGTGGCACCGCGGACCCTGAGTGTCTCAAGAGACTTCAACGGCATGGCGGCCGTGTCGGTTCCGACACTCCGTGGGTAATTGATGTTCCCCGAACGCCCGCCGCTTGTCAAGCGTCTGCACTCCGGGGTCAGGGCGGTCACGGGATGCCCGGCCCGGCGCATCGCCGGAGGAATGGAATGCCTGTTCGCACGGTATTGCTCAACACACCTTTGCAGCCTTCCGCCGCCCGCGATGAACTGCTGCGGCGTCTCACTGAGGATGGCCTGCAGCGGGGGCTCCGCGTCGTGAGATGTCCGGACGTGGTCCATCTGCCCGAGGACTCCCCGGTGTGGGGCGGCCTGCGGCGTGCGGGCGGCCTCGAGGCCGTCTTCGGATGGGTTCACCCCCGGCCCCTGCGCTGGGTGCTGCATCGCCACGGGATCGAAGTGGCCGAGGAGCGATGCCACGATCTCTCCGCCCTCACGAACGTAGAGGCGGTTCCGGGCCTGCTGCCCGAGGCGGAAACGGGCCAAGTGGGTGAGGTCATCGAGCATGGCGGGGAGGTCTCGGAACGGTGGTTCCCGGTGATGGACCGTTCGCTGTGCATCGACTGCGGCCATTGCCTGCAGTTCTGCATCTTCGGGGTCTACAGCCGCGATGAGGAGGGCCACGTCTACACGGCCGCGCCGGACAACTGTAAGCCGGGCTGTCCGGCCTGCGCCCGGGTGTGCCCCGTGGGGGCGATCATGTTCCCCCTTTGCGAGAGCGACCGGGCCATCGCCGGCGCGCCGGGCGAGCACGTCGTGCTCGATGCCGCCGCCCGACGCATGTACTACGACCGCACCGGAGCGCCCTGCCCTGTCTGTGGCCTGGAGGGAGAGTTCCCGGGCGATACCCGGGGGCCCACCTGCCCGGAGTGCGGCCGTCCGGTTCCCCCGGCCGGTCCGGCGGATGCCCCCGTCTTCGCCGAGATCGACGCTCTCATCGACGAGCTTGACGAGCTGTCGGGGGGGCTTTAATGTCGACAGGTGCGGCAGGCGCCCCCATTGTCCTCACGGCCGACCGGACGTTGATCGCGGACTACGACGTCCTGCTGGACGGCATGATGGCCTCCAGCCAGACCACCACCACCCCCTGGCCGGTGGTGGACCGGCTGCTCATGCGTCGGGCAGGGTCCGAGGGCGCGAGAGCGGCGGTGGGACCGCTGGGATTGAGACGCATCGAGGCCGCCCTGCTCCGGGACGGCTTCTCCCCCGACGAGGTCTACCTGGTGGACGACACGCACCTTGCCAAGGTCGTCGGCCCCGAGACGAGGGTGATCGCGGTCAGCTCCGGCGAGCCGCTGGGGCTGGGCATGAGTAGCTCGACGATGGCGGGGGTCGCGGGAGGCAGAATCTACCCGGAGGTGATGTTCCGGCGGCTGATGGCCCAGGTGCGGCGCCTGGTGGCGCAACGCGCGCCCGCGGCGCGAGTGGTCCTTGGCGGGCCGGGGGCATGGCAACTGGCCGCGGCCCCGGCGGCTCGGCGAGAGTTGGGGATCGACCACGTGGTTCTCGGCTATGCCGAAGCCAATGTGGCCACCGTCTTTGCTTCCCTGGTGGACGGGCGCCCGCTCCCTCCGGTGATCCAGGGCGAGGGCCCCGCGGCCGAGGCAATCCCTCCACTCCGGGGCGCCAGCTCCATGGGTGTGGTGGAGATCAGCCGCGGCTGCGGGCTGGGCTGCCGTTTCTGCACCATCGGCCCCGTACCGATGGAACACCTCCCGCCGGAGACGATCCTGGCCGACGCGGAAGTGAACATCGCCGCGGGCCAGAGCAGTATCAGCGTCCTGAGCGAGGACCTGTTCCGCTACGGCGGCAGGGGCACCCATTGCGAGCCGCGGGCGTTGATCGATCTGCTCACTTCCCTCCGCGGGCTGCCGGGCCTCCGTCTGCTGCAGGCGGACCACGCCAATGTGTTCAGCATTGCCGCCTACTCCGACACCGAGCTGGCCGAGGTTTTCAGGCTCATGGTGGGCGGGGCGGAGGATGCCGCGCCGTGGGTTAATGTAGGCGTCGAGACCGCCTCCGGCGAGCTTCTGAAAGCCAACGGCGGCGGGGCCAAGATGGTCGACATCCCGCCGTCTCGCTGGGGCGCTGTGGCCGCCGAGCAACTGAAGCGCCTCGCGGCCGTGGGGTTCATACCCATGGCCAGCCTTGTCATCGGCCTGCCGGGCGAGACCCCGGAGGACGTCGAGACAACCCTGGAATGGGTACGCTCTCTGAGCCGGGAGCGGCTCACCGTCTTCCCCGTCATCTTCGCTCCCATCCGGGGCGACGAGCCCGTCGGACGGGGAGCGCTGAACAAGCTCCACTGGCGCCTGATCCGCGAGTGCTATGAGCTGAACTTCCGCTGGATGCCGGTGATGTACCTGGGTAACCAGACCGCCGCCGGCGTCTCGCAGCGGCGCTGCAGGCTGTTCCAGATGCTGGGCAAGGGACAGGTGCTGCTGTGGCGCACCCTCCTTACCGCACACCGTTGGAGGGCACCGGGGTGAACGACCTCCGACCGCTGCACGACTGCCTGGCCCTCTGCCGCCGGGAATTGCGCTCCACGCGCCGGCCCGAAGGCTACTGGGAGGGGCATCTGACCTCCTCGGCCATCTCCACGGCCACCGCGGTCTGCGCCCTGTCTCTCGCCGCTCACCCTCAGGACCGGGAGCCGGTCCGGGCGGGCCTTTGCTGGCTCGCCCGCACCCAGAATGACGACGGGGGCTGGGGCGATACCGAAGACAGCCCCAGCAATCTGGCCACCACTCTTCTGTCGCTCTGTGCCCTGAGGCTGGGCACCGACGCCGGCCTCGCCGGCGGCGAGCCTCCCTCATCATGCACCCACTCGCCGGACGACCCGGTGGCCCCCCTGAATGAAGCCATCTCCCGGGCCCGCACGTACATCTCTTCATTGGCCGGCGAGACCGAGGCCGACCTCGTCGCCGCCATCCGTGCCGCGTACGGCGCGGACCGCACCTTTGCCGTCCCCATCCTGACCACCTGTGCACTGGCAGGTCTTGTGGACTGGAGCCACGTGCCGGCCCTGCCCTTCGAGCTGGCCGTCTTCCCCAGAAGCATGTACAGCGCCCTGCAACTGCGGGTGGTCAGCTACGCCCTGCCCGCGCTCATCGCCGTGGGCCTGGTCATCGACCATCACAGCCCCCGGGGCAACCGGCTGCGGCGGCATCTGCGCCGAGCCGTGATCCCCACCGTCAGGACCAAGCTCCTGTCTCTGCAGCCCGACAACGGGGGCTTCCTCGAGGCGCCGCCCCTGACTGCTTTCGTGGCCATGAGTCTGGTGTCGGTGTTCGGCCCCGAGGACCCGGTAGTCATCAAGTGCCTGGAGTTCCTGCGCTCGGCGGCCAGGGAAGACGGAAGCTGGCCCATCGACAGCAACCTGTCGGTGTGGGTGACCACCGGCGCCCTGGGAGCACTTCGGGCGGCGCGGGCCGCGGGCGGGATTGACGGGGAGGATGCCGGGGCTCTGGAGACCACGGTGGAGTGGATCGCCCACAGGCAGACGACGCATGCGCATCCTTTCACCGCTGCGGCCGCGGGTGGCTTCCCCTGGAGCCACCTGCCCGGAGCCGTGCCCGACGCCGACGACACCTCGGGCGCGGTGCTCGCCCTTTGCGACGGGGAGCACGCTCAGGCCGTAACCGCCGCAGTCACATGGCTACTGGACCTGCAGAACCCCGACGGGGGCTTCCCCACCTTCTGCCGGGGCTGGGGGAAGCTGCCCTTCGACCAGAGCTGCGCGGATATCACCGCCCACGCCCTGCGGGCCCTCCATGCCGCCTGGCCCGTGCCGGAGCCCCGGGTGCGGAGAGCCATGTCTCGCGCCCTGCACTACCTGGCCCGAGTTCAGAGGTCCGATGGGGCCTGGCTGCCATTGTGGTTCGGCAATCAGTACGCTCCGGACAAGGCCAACCCCGTCCTGGGCACGGCCAGAGTCCTCGCGGCTCTGGCCAAGCTCGATCGGGAAGGCGACATGGCACGCCGGGGCCTGGACTATCTGGCCGGCGCCCAGAATCCCGACGGTGGCTGGGGCGGCGCGGCACAGGTGCCCTCAACCATCGAGGAGACCGCGCTGGCGGTGTGCGCGCTATCCTGCTGGCCGGAGCAGATGTCCCGACCCCTGCAGTCGGGAGCCGAATACCTCATGGCCAGGGTCCTCGACGGCACCTGGACGCAGGCCGCGCCCATCGGGCTGTACTTCTCACAGCTCTGGTACGCCGAGGCGCTGTACCCTATGATCTGGACCACCGAGGCGCTGGCGCGCGTCGCAGCCGTCTTCGGCCAACAGTGAGGCCTCATCCGCTCCTGCGGTGAGGCCACATCAACACAGGAGACCGAACTGCCACATGCGACGAATGAGAACACGAGCCCCCCTGACGATTCCGCCTGTCGTGGTCCTCTTGTCTTTGCTCTCCTGCCTGGTCGCCTGCGCCCAGGGCGTGGGCTGGCGCACCGACGGTACCGGCAAGTACCCGGATGCGACACCCGTCACCACATGGTCACCCGAGGAGCACGTCATCTGGTCTCTGGACATGGACACCTTCAGCAATGCGACACCCGTCTTCGTCGATGACCGTCTGTTCACACTCGCCGAGCCCGACAGGCTCGTGTGTGTTGATGCCGTGACAGGCGAGCTGCTGTGGGAGCGCACCAACTCGCTGGCGGAGCTCGCGGACCCCGCAGAGGTGACCGCCATCGAGCAGGCCCAGGAAGACGCCGCCGAGCTCCGCAAGCAGATCAACAAGGCCAACGGGCAGATCTGGCGGGCCAAACAGGACCTCCAGGACAAGCCCGATGACGAGACTCTCAAAGCCAGGATCGAGGAGCTGCAGGAGCAGCAAAAGGCCCTGCGGGAGCAACTCAGGCCATACAATGAGGCCTGGTACAGTCTGCCGGAAGTCAACCCCACCAACGGCTTTGCCTCCGCCACGCCGGTCACCGACGGGCAGAACGTGTACGTGCTGTTTGCCACCGGCGTGTGTGCCGCCTACGACCTCGAGGGCAATCGCCTGTGGAGCCGGGTGGTGGGCAAGTCCACCATCGAGTGGGGGCCGAGCCAGTCGCCCCTGCTCTGCGGCGACCTGCTCATCGTTCACCCCCACAAGATGCTGGGCCTGAATAAGCTCACCGGCGAGGAGATCTGGCAGGCGGAGCTGCCGGAGAAGTATGGGACCCCCTTCGTCACGACTGTCGGCGAGACCGAGGTCCTCGTCACCGCATCAGGCCACTTCGTGCGCGCATCGGACGGGAAGGTCTTGGCCAGGGCCGATGTGAACCTGGACTACTGCGGGCCGGTGGTGCATCAGGGCGTGGCCTACTTCATCCAGCACGGCGGCTGCGCGGTGAAGCTCCCCGACGCCATAGTCAACGATGAACTGGCCCTGCAGGAACTGTGGCGCACCGAGCCGAAGAAAGAGCGGTACTACGCTTCGCCCGTGGTGCACGAGGGCCTGATCTACGCCGTCATGCAAAAGGGCATCATCAGCGTGATCGACGCCGCCACGGGGCAAGTCGTGGTCGAGAAGCAACTGGACTTCGGCAAGAGCGTGGGCTATCCCAGCCCGACGCTGGCCGGCGAATACCTGTATTTCAGCGACGACAATGGGAATACATGGGTGATGCGGCCCGGCAAGGAGCTTCAGGACGTGGGGCACAACAAGCTGGAACCATTCCGCTGCTGCCCCGTCTTCATAGGAGACAAGCTCTTCATCCGCGCCCTCAAGAACCTGTACTGCATCGCGGATGCCGCGGGATAGCTGCCAAAGGGCGTAGCCCGGCTGAAATGAGACCTGCCTTAACTTACCTCCTGTGTGGTAGAATTCGGGAGGCCAAAGCGCCAAGTCTGCGCCGGGCCCGCCAGCGGTGTCGCGACTATCCGGGTCCCGTCTGCCGAGAGCCGCCTGGAAGCGCGGCCGAGAAGCCGTTCACAGCCGCGTAGGTCGGGCTTTCCAGCCCGACTCGGCGGGTCCGTGACCCGCCGAAATAGGTTTTCGGCCGCACCTCTAGATGCGCGGCCTAGAAGCCCACATCCGCATGGGAGTGTCATTCTGAGAGCGTCCGCTCCCGGAGGGGGCAGCTCGAGGACTCTCCTGGCATTCAATGAGATTCTTCGCCCAAGCGGCGCAAGCCCGGGCTTGCGCCGACGGCGCTCCAGAATGACATGAGCCGGGCCAGCCGGACTTTCGGCCGGCCCCCTCGGGCGCTCTCCACAGCGAGACCCCAGAGCGAGATAATGACCACACTGACACAGGAGCATCGAGCCGGATCTCCGGGCGATGACGGCATCAAGCATGTGCCTCAGGATGCGGCAACCCGCTTCCTGCTCAGGCATGCCGCGATGCGGCAGGCGGCAACGAGCGGCCACGCCCCCGCGCCGGCCCTGGACGAGCTCCAGGGCATGGCCGCGGACATCCTGACCCACTCAGGCCTCCCGGGCAAGTTCCTGGGCTTTTCCATGGTGGCTCTGGACAATGCCTTCTGGGAAGACGACTTCCGCGCCATCCCCTATAGCCGGCGGCTTCTGCTCTTGCCCAAGTGTCTCAGCAGCTCGCAGAGGTGCTCGGGCACCTATGACTCGATCGGCCTCCACTGCGCCGGCTGCGGTGCCTGCGTCATTCACTCTCTGAAGGCCGAGGCCGAGGCCCTCGGCTATCAGGTGATCGTGGCCGAGGGCACCTCCTCGGTGATCTCTCGGGTGCTGGAGGGCTCCGCCGACGCGGTGCTGGGAGTGGCCTGCCTCGACTCCTTGGAGAAGTCCTTCGACCGCATTTCCGATCTGGGCATCCCTCACCAGTCCGTTCCGCTGCTCACCGACGGCTGCAAGGACACCACCGCCGAGGTGGACCTGATCCGCGCGCTGCTCACGGCCACCGGGGGCGCCGGACCCCGGGTGCGCCGGACCTATCTTCCTTTGCTTCGCACCACCCGCGACATCTTCGAGTCTCCGGGCTTCGCTCGGCTCCTGGAGCCGTACTCCTGCCCGGGCCCGGATGCACCGGGCGCGCCTGCCTCCATGACGGCCACCGACCACATCGCCAGGGACTGGCTACGAATGGGCGGCAAGCGTTTGCGGCCCTTCGTCACCGTGGCGGCCTACGCCGTGGGCCGCCACGGAGCGGCGGCCCTGGCCCCCGACGCGGACCTGCACGGCCTCTTGCCCACCTCCGTCCACCGCCTCGCGGTGGCCATTGAGGCGATGCACAAGGCCTCGCTGGTCCACGACGACATCGAGGACCGCGATCCATATCGCTACGGTCGCCCCACCCTCCACCGCACCCACGGCACCGGGGCGGCCATCAATGTGGGCGACTATCTGGTGGGCCTGGGCTACCGGCTCATCGCCGGCCAGGCACCGGAGCTGGGCGCCGCCTGTGTCGCCGACATCCTGGGCAAGCTTTCCGCGGCCCATCTGCGGCTCTGCTGCGGCCAGGGCATGGAGCTTCTGTGGGACAACCACCAGGAGAGCGTCCTGCAGCCCATCGACGCACTCCGCATCGGGTCGCTGAAGACCGCGCCCGCCTTCGAAGTGGCCCTGTATGCCGGGCTGCGGGCGGCGGAGGCACCCATCGACGAGGACCGTCTCCGGCGCTTCTCTGCTTTCGTCGGGGAAGGCTATCAAGTCCTCAATGACCTCACCGACTGGGAGGAGGAATCGGCCAATAAGGTCTCCCTGGGCCAGGACGTGCTGGCCCAGCGCCCCACGATCCTGCGGGCCTTCGCCCTGGAGGCCGGCGGCGGAGAAGAGCTGGCCGCGATCATGGCCGAAAAGCACGACCGCGACCCCGCGGCCGTGGTGGACGCCGTCCGCGAGCTGTACCAGCGCCTGGGGGCCTTTGCCAGGGCCGAGGCGCTCCACAGCCGCCTGCGAGACCGGGCCCTTGGCCTCGCCGCCGAGTTCGGCGACCCCGCCCTGCAGCAGCTCATGCGCTTCTTGGTCCGCAATGTCCTGCGCTTCCGCCGCCCGACCCACGGAGGGCCAACCCCTTGACCGGGGCCTACCTGGAGGGCCTTGACGATCTTCTCGCGGTGGGCCTGGCGGGCCTGAGCCCGAGCTTCCGTGGCCTGCAGGCGGCCTACGTGCTTTGGGCCCAGCAAAGCGACGGCGGCTTCGCCGGCCGTCGCGGCACCTCCGACACCTACTATACCGACTTCGCCCTCCGCCTGCTGGGAGCGCTGCCCACCGACCCCGCCGGCGAGCACCGCCCCCCAGAGCAGGGGGCTGAAGCCGCCCGGGCCCTCGCACGCGCCGCCGACTTCCTCCGCTCCGCCCCTGCTCCTCGTGACGCCCTGGAGTGCGTCTCCCTACTGAACTGCGCGCGCATTCTGGGAAAGACCGGCATCAACGTGGTGCTGCAGCCCCAGGCGATCACCGCCACCCTCGAGCGACAGCGCTCTCCGTCCGGAGGCTACACCCGACCGGGCACCGCTCGGCTCAGCACTTACTACAGCTTTCTGGCGGCCCTGTGCCTGGGGATGGTCGGCCGCCCACTGCCCGCTCCGGACCAGACTGCCGCGGCCATTCTGGGTCTCCAGGGCCCCGGTGGCGGCTTTCGCGAACAGGAGGCCGGCGGTCCCGAGCAGACCAATGCCACCGCGGCCGCTCTGGGCCTGCTGACACTGACTGAGCGCCTGCAGCCCGAGTGCGCCCGGCGTGCGGCCGCCTTTCTCCAGGCGATGCAGGCCCCCGACGGCGGCCTGCGGGCCCACGCCGAGGCCCACGGCGGCGACCTGCTATCAACTTTCACAGGGCTCTTGACCCTGGCGGGCCTGGACGAGATCGCGGCGGTGGACCTGGGCGCCCTCGGGCGCTTCGTGAGATCCTGCACCCGCCCCGGAGGAGGCTTTGGCGCCTCCGGGCTGGACCCGGGAGCCGATGTGGAGTACACCTATTACGGCATGGGCTGTCTGGCCCTGCTGAAGGCGGCGGTGACGAGCCGTCGCGCAGGGCCGTAGGGGTCCGGCCGAGAAGTCCGACCGGCAGCGTCACGGGTGCCCGACCCGGCCCCATTGCCGCCACTTGCCACCCCACGGAGGCTTCTGGGCGATGAACATCATCTATCTGGCGGCCGGAGCGGGGCAGATGCACTGCGGCGCCTGCGCGCGAGACATCACTCTGGTGCGGGGCCTGATCCGCCGCGGTCATGACGTGCAGGTCATCCCCCTGTACACGCCGCTGAAGCTCGAGGGCGACGCACCCGTGCCCGTGGCCCCGGTGTTCCTCGGTGGAATCAATGCCTATCTACAGCAAAAGTCGCGATTTTTCCGGCTGCTGCCCCCTGCCCTGGACCGCATCCTCGATAGCCGGCGTCTGCTCAACTACGTCTCCCGCTTCGCCATCAGCACCCGGGCCTCCGAGCTGGGCGAGATGACCGTCTCCGTTCTGGCCGGGGCCGAGGGGCTGCAGAAGAAGGAACTGCAAAGGCTCATCGACCACCTCAAGAGCCAGGGCGTCCCGGACGCCTTCGTCATCACCAACACACTTCTATCCGGTCTGGCGCCGGAGCTCAAGAGACACTTCTCCGTCCCCGTCCTCTGCGGCCTGCAGGGGGAGGACGACTTCGTGAGGTCCATGCTTCCCATCCACCAGGACCGTGCCCTGGAGCTGATGCACCGAAACGCCGCCCACATCGACCTGTTCATCGCCCCCGGCGCCTGGTATGCGGAGCTGATGGCCGGCTTTTTGCACATTCCTCCGGGGTCCATCCGCATCGTGCGCACGGCGCTGGATACCGACAGCTACGCGTGGGAAGGTCCGCGCCCGCGGGAGCCCTTCACCCTCGGTCACCTCTCGGTGATTGCGCCCCGCAAGGGCCTGGACGTCCTGGTGGAGGCCTTCCGAATCCTGGCCCACGAGAAGAGGCGCGAGATCCGCCTGAGGGTGGCGGGAAGAGTGCTTTCCGAGGACTTCTTCCGGGGTGTGCAGGCCAAGATCGACCACTGGAAGCTGTCCGACCGCTTCGAACACCTGGGGGAGGTGGACATGGCGGGCAAGCAGCAGTTCCTCCGGGCCTGTAGCGCCTTCTGCGTTCCCAGCCGCTTCCCCGAGACCCGCGCCCTGGCGGTCATGGAAGCCCTCGCCGCCGGGGTACCTGTGGTCGTACCCGACACCGGCACCTTCCCGGAGCTATTGGAGCGCGTGGGTGGCGGCCTGCTCTTCCCATCCGGCGATTCCGATGCTCTGGCGGCGCAGATAGCGCGTCTTCAGGACGACCCCCGGGCCGCCGACGAGATGGGCAAAGCCGCCGCCGGGGCGGTGGCGGAATACCACAACGTAGACCTGGCGGTGGAGGAGATGCTGGCGGTACTGGGGGAGGTAGTCGGATAGCCATCGGCCGTGTCATCGCCGCCGCCGGGCTATCCGTCATACACATCCCGAAGAGGGCCGGTAGACGGCCACCACCGCGGGGCTCTGCCCCGCCCCGACGATCCTGCGGATCGTTAGGGGGCCACAGGCCCCAGACCCCGTCTCTCGGGCCACCGGGCATACCATCTGCTACGACGCCAGGCGCTTGCCTGCAGAGCCGACTGTCCGCGAAAACGACACTCTGCGCCCCCTCGGCGAGCCGTCTCGCCGCCGCGAACCAATCAATGAGACGCCCTGTCGCTAGGACCCGCCCCGCTTGCCCTTGCGCCGCTTGCGCTTCGGCTTGGGGCGTGGCGACCCCTCCTCGCGCAGGGCCTTCTCCACCACATCCATGGGTATGCACGTGTCGGGGTAGGCCGCGGTTTCGAAGTCGTCGCATAGGTTCAGACCGCAGTGGTCGCAGCGCCAGTAGAGACCCTCGGACTGGGTGTCATACTGCAGCAAGATTTCCTCGCCACATTCGGGGCACCGCTTGTCCTCGGACAAGGGGTCTCCCGCCGGAGATCGGTCGGCGGGCGCGGGGCCATCACCCTCCCTCCGAGCGGGCTCGGGCGCGTCGTCGGCAGGCAGGTCCCCTTCGTCGCCAAACGGGTCCTCTTCATAGCTGATTGGGTCCACTCTGTAGTCACCCTCCG
>CAYRFY010000003.1:32511-38934 GCA_964423635.1 uncultured Armatimonadia bacterium
TCATGGCACCGGCCGGTGCGCCGGCGGCGACCATTATAGTGCAACGCGGCAGCCACGGCCATGGCCGGCGAAGGGCTGCCACGCCGTCACGGCGAATCTCCTCCTCGCCGCAACCTGTGGACGCCCTAATACCGAGCCGCACCTGCGAGCGTGAGCCGCCATGCTGGAATACCTGGAGCTGACCGGCGTCGGCCCGGCCGAGCACATGCGGGTGGACTTCGCACCCCGCCTGAACATCCTCACCGGCGACAACGGCCTGGGCAAGACCTTCGTGCTCGACGTCGCGTGGTGGGTGTTGACCGGGCGACTGGGCCGCCCGTGCGGCACTGCCGAGAGAGGCTTCCCACGCCGCGATTGCGTTCCCGGTGCCGATGCGAGATGCACCTCGTAAGCACCCGCGGAGGCCATACCACAGGTTCGAGGAGGCCTATGACCAACGCGAGGCCCAATGGCCAGAACGGAAAGTGGGCTGGGCCGCTCAGGCCGTGGTCATCTACTCCCACAGCAACGGTAGCATCCTGCTATCGGACCCTTCTCGGCGCTACCGCCGACCGCCTAACAGCACCGCGCCTGCCGTTAGGATGTCATTCTGAGCGTCCATCTCGCGCAGCGAGATAGCGAAGAATCCCGCTGAATGCCAGGAGATTCTTCGAGCTGCTCTGACCGGGACCGGACGCTCCGGCAATGACAGTGCCATGCGAAACCCTCACCGCTTTTCCGAGCGCATCCATCCGCCGCTTGACCTCCTTTGCGCCGCCCCGCTGTAACGTTTCTGCCCCCACCCGCTCAAGCAGCCGCCCCTTGTGACGAGAATGTACTGGGACACCGTTGCCGCCGCAATGGCGGCCGGGGTCCGGACGCCGTCTCTGTGCGTACCGGCCCGAGCGGGGCGTGTCTTGCGGACACGCCGGGGCCCGCTCTTCGCCACGCATCACCGGCGGCCGCCAACGTCGCAGAGGCCCGCCGTTGTCGTCGGCCCGGGTGCCACCTCGGCCGTTCATCAAGCCAGGAGCAGTCATGGGCGCAGCAGCTCTGTCGGGTCGGCAATGCGTGACCGCGTACCTCCGCGCCGCCGAACGTCTAGGTCGCCTGCCTGTAGGCGCCAACCCCTGGCGGGAGTTGGCTCAGGCTGTGGCGGCCCATTTCCCCGTCTGCCTGGCCGATGTCGCCCTCTACGACGCCCGGCGACACTCGGCGACCTCACTCGTCGACGACGACACGGCCCACGCCGTGCTGGGCTCGGCCCTGGATACCATCGCCCATGCCGTCACCACCGGACGCCTTGCCGTCTGCCATCCGAAGGGCCGCGAGGGTGGCCTGGCCGCCGTTGCCCCCATCCATGTGGGCGCAGAGGTGGTGGCTGCGGCCGTCATCCTGCACGACCCCGATCAGGAGGTCTCGGCCGAGGTCCTCGAGACCTACCAGGCCCTCGCCGACCTGGCCGGGCTTGGTGTCGAACGCATCCGCGCCCGTGAGACGGAGCTACAGGCGCTTGAGGTGGAGCTGGATCTCGTTCGTGCCCGGGCCGCGACGGCACAGCAAGAATCCCAAGAGGTACTGCTCTCCTGCCGAGCCACCCTCGAGGAACTCCGGCGCTCTCAGCGTGAGAAGGAGGCGGTGCTCAACGGCCTGACCGGCATCCACATCAAGTACCTTGACCCCGACCTGCGGGTCAGATGGGCCAACGATGCAGAGCTGCAGCGGAGCGGGATCACCGCAGAGCAGGCTCTCGGCAGGCACTGCCACGCCCTGATCCACGGGCTGACCGAGCCGTGCCGGCAGTGTACTGCGCTGGCCGTAGTCCGCAGCGGACAGCCGGCGGAGATGGAGCAGGACACCCCCGACGGGCGCCGCTTCCTGGTCCGCAGTTGCCCGGACCTGGACGAGGCCGGGCACGTGCTGGGGGTCGTGCATGCCACCATCGACATCTCGAGACTGAAGATGGTGGAAGACGCCCTGCGCGACAGTGAGCGCAATCTGCGCAGGGTGTTCGACGCCTCCCCGGTGCCCCTGATCATCGCCCAAGTGCCCGCAGGTACCATTCTCAACGCCAATCAGGCGGCCCTGGAGCTGCTGGATATCTCCTCCGAAGAGGCCATCGGCGCTCAGTGCGACGACCTGGCCGACGACCCCGAGCTGTACCGTGTCATCATCGACATCCTGGAGCAGGGCGGCTTCCTGCGTGATATCGAGTTCCCCATCCGGCGCCGTTCCGGGGAGACGCGCTGGACGATCCTCTCGGCCTTCTCCATCGGCTACGGCAACGACAGCGCCGTGGTCGCCGGCCTGCAGGACATCACCGAGCGCAAGAGGTGGGAGGAAGCGCTGCGCCAAAGCGAGGAGAACTTCCGCCAGTTGGTGCAATCCTCTCCGGTGCCGACGGTGTCCACTCGGATGGAGGACGGCATCGTGACGGGGGTCAACCAGGCCTTCGTCGACATGATGGGGATCAGCGAGGAGGAGGCCGTCGGTCGTGCGGCCGCCGACTATCAGGTACGACCTCTGGACCGCGAGGCCATCAAAGAGGCCATGGCTCAACGAGGGGCCGCCGACGGCATCGAGATGGAGCTGATCGGCAGTGACGGCGGGAGCATCTGGGTCCTCGCCGCCATCCGGCATCTGGTGATGGACGGTGTCGACACCCTCGTCACCGGCCTGGCCGACATCACGCAGACCCGGAAGGCCTCGCTCCAACTGGAGCGGGCCAAGGAGGCCGCCGAGGCCGCCAGCCTCGCCAAGAGCGAGTTCCTGGCCAATATGTCCCACGAGATCCGCACCCCACTCAACGGCATCATCGGCATGACCGAGCTGGTGCTGGGTACCGAGCTGAGTGCGGAGCAACTGGACTACCTGCAGTCCATCAAGGCCTCGGGGGACGCGCTCCTGCAGGTCATCAACGACATCCTCGACTTCTCCAAGATCGAGGCCGGCAAGCTCGAGCTCGATCCGCTGCCGTTCAGCCTTCGTGACAGTCTCAACTCAGGCATCCGGGCCCTGGCTCTGCGCGCGCAGCAAAAGAACCTCCAGTTGGCGTACCGCATCGATCCCGACGTTCCCGATGGTCTGGTGGGGGACTGGGGGCGCCTGAGACAGGTCATCATGAACCTGCTGAGCAATGCGGTGAAGTTCACCGACCAAGGCGAGGTGGTATTGACCGTCGCAGTGGAGTGCCGCCACGAGCAGTCCGTGGACCTGCACTTCCAAGTGCGAGATACGGGGATCGGGGTCCCTCGGGACAAGTTGTCCAGGGTGTTCGAGGCCTTCGTTCAGGCGGACGGCTCGACGACCCGCACCCACGGCGGCACCGGCCTGGGACTGGCCATCTCGGCGCAACTGGCCGAGATGCTGGGCGGCAGGATCTGGGCCGAGAGCGCCGTGGGCAAGGGTAGCGTCTTTCACTTCACGGCGCGCTTTGGCCTCCAGGAGCCCGAGCGACGACAACCGGTGGCCACGGACCCGGAACTGCGGGGCCTGCGCGTCCTGGTGGCCGAGGATAGCGCCACCAACCGCCGCGCGGTCAGCGAGATGCTGGCCGACTGGGGCATGACGGTGATCTGCGCCAACGACGGCCCTGGAGCCCGCAACGAGCTGCGGGCCGCGCGGGAGGCACAAGAGCCCATCGACCTGGCGATACTGGACGCCGAGATGCCCGACATGAACGGCCTGCGAACCGCCGCGGAGATCCGCGCGCTCCCCGACATCGCGCAGACGCCGATCCTGCTCCTGGCCACGGACTGTCGCCTGAGCGATTCCCCCCGGCTGCGCGCACTGGAAATCGGCGCCTGCGTCCTGAAGCCCGCCGCTCAACACCAGTTGCTTGCCGCGGTGCTGCAGGCTCTGGGCCGTGACCCGGCCGATCCCTCCCGTCACCCCGGGGGAGCACAAAGCCGGCCCCAGTCGCCCGCGCGGGCCCTGCGCATCCTGCTGGCCGAGGACAATCCCGTAAACCAGAAGCTGACCGTCAGGGCGTTGCAGAAGGCCGGGCACCGCGTGACCGTCGCAGCCGATGGCGCCCGGGCCCTGTCGGCCCTGGAGCACGCGGACTTCGACCTCATCCTCATGGACGTTCAGATGCCCGTACTCGACGGCCTTGCCGCCACCGAGGCCATTCGGCGCCGGGAGCAGGGCTCCGGCCGCCGTACGCCCATCATCGCGATGACGGCCCATGCCATGAAGGGCGACAAGGAGCGCTGTCTGTCCGCCGGAATGGACGGCTACATTGCCAAGCCGATCCACCTGGCGGAGTTGTACCGGGTCATAGGGGCGACCTCCGAGGCGCGCGAGCCCCAAATCCAGCGGCCCCAACAAGGAGAGAGCTGCCACGTGACCTTCCTGCGGTGCGAGGACCTACTGGACCGGGTCGGAGGGGACGAGGAGTTGCTGTACGACCTACTCCGGCTGTTTGCCGAGGAGGCTCCGACCATGATCTCGACCATCGAGCAGGCCGTCGCCGCACAGGATACCGTAGCCATCGCCAATGCGGCCCACGCCCTCAAGGGCTCTGTGGGCAACTTCGTATCCGCCGGGCCGTACGAGACGGCAGGCAAACTGGAGTACCTGGGCCGAGAGGGTACGGCGCAGGGAGCCGAGGAGCTGCTGGCAAGGCTGAGAACGCAGGTCGAGCAACTCATCGCCGAGATGCGGGCCTACGTCGCCGACAAGGCGGCGTGAGCCGGCCCGAGGGGAGCTGCAGGCGGCCCTCTACCCCAGCAGCCCCCCGAGTAGCTCCAGCGCTCCCCTCTTGTCCGGGATGCGGCCTCTGACGCCGCTGTCGAGGTCCGTCATCGCGAAGGCCGGCACCGCCGAGCCCACGCACGACGGACACCCGTCGGAGCAGCCGCACTCGGACACCACCTTGTAGGCCGTGCTCAGCATCTGCTCGATCTGCTCCAGGCAGCGGTGGGCGTAGCCCATCCCGCCCGGATAGCGGTCATGCAGAAACAGCGCGTCGCAGCCCAGGCAGCCCGCGTCCACCGTCACCCCGATGTCCTGCACATCACACATCACGTACAGGGGTGCCACCTCCACCAGCACATTGGCGATCCCGATGATCGCCTCACCCACCACGATCCGCCGTCGCATCAGCTCCCGCGCCAACTCGGCGGGAGGCGCCAGCCACATGGCCACCGTCTCCAGCTCCTGCGGGGGCAGCTCGAGCTGCTCGAAGCCCAGGCTGTCCCGGGATTCGAACCGCACCTTCTTGAACATCGGAATCGCCGTAGTCACCGTCACGTCTCCGAACCCCAGCGTCGCCCCGCGCCATTCCCACTTGTCCTCCGTCTCGTCGATGCGGATCTGCGAGCTCTGGATGGACTGGGTGTAGTAGTCCAGATCGCGGCGCTCCACGAAGGCGATCTTTTGCTGGATGTCCAGGTGGTTCACGAAGTACGTCTCCCCCGCGTGGATATAGACCGCGTGGTCGTGGAGTTGTGACAGTGCGCTGCTCTCGTCCAAAGTACCGATGACCCGTTCGCCCTCACTCTCGTCCTGGATGGTGTAGACGGGGCCGGAGATGTTCCGCAGATTCACCGTGGCCGCCGGGTACTCCGAGCTGGTCCAGTACCAGTTGCCCTCGATGTGCCCGACGAACCCCTCCTCCTCCAAGAGCTCCAAGACCACATCGGCGTACGGCCCGAACAGCTCGACCTCCTCGTCCGCCAGCGGCAGCTCCCGGCAGGCGCACTTGAGATGGCCCAGCACCACATGGGGATTGTCCGGGTCCACCACCGCCTGCTCCGGGCTCTTGGAGAACACGTAGTCGGAGTGGGCCATCAGGTACTGGTCGATGGGGGCGTTCTGGCCCACCAGGAAGATCAGCGCCTCCTTGGCCCCGCGACCCGCCCGCCCCGCCTGCTGCCACAGGCTGGCCACGGTGCCCGGATAGCCCACGATGATGCAGGCGTCCAGGCTGCCGATGTCGATCCCCAGCTCCAGGGCATTGGTGCTGGCTACCCCCATGATCTCCCTGTCCGCCAGGCGCCGCTCGATCTCCCGCCGCTCCTGTGCCAGATACCCGCCCCTGTAGGCGTGCACCGACGCCGCCAGCCGCGGCGACACCGGCTGCAGCGCCTCACGCACATCCCGGAACAACAGCTCCGCGGACAGCCGCGTGCGCACGAAGGCGATGGTCTGCACCCCGGACTCCACCAGGGAGGCCATCAAGTGCTTGGCCTCACCCAACGGACTCTTCCTGTCGCCCCCCAGGCGCCAGCGCGAGGAGGCCTCGGCTGCGAGCCTGCTGCCGTCGTGGGGCGGGTCTCCTATGCCGTGGTGGGGCGGGCCTCCTACGCCGGGGTGGGGCGGGCTTTCCGGCCCGCCATTGCCGTCCTGGGGCGGGCCTCCCACGCCGTGGTGGGGCGGGCTTTCCAGCCCGCCATTGCCGTCCTGGGGCGGGCCTCCCACGCCGTGGTGGGGCGGGCTTTC
>CAYRFY010000004.1:0-18310 GCA_964423635.1 uncultured Armatimonadia bacterium
GCCACCCTTTTTGTCAGACATAGCTGGCTACCACCTCCTGTGGGAAATCGCGTGAGAATAACAGCTTGCGGTACGACAGTCATACTATACAGCACCCTAGACCGAATGTCAAGTATCCTGCTAGTGCATTCCAAGTAGCCCCGCCCCCCGAGACCCTCTCTCGTGGCCTTATCCCCTCATTTCTCCGGCCGCAGCATCTGGAAATCTCCGCCGCCCACATCCAGTTCGTCGTACTTGGCCAGGCGGAGGGTGTGCCAGTAGCAGGTCCACCTCGGGTCCGCCTGCAGGATCGCGCCCAGCCGCCGGATCATCTCCGCCTTCACCGGGGCATACTGCTCCTCTTTGGCGAGGTCTCGGTAGGTGAGGTCCGCCAGGTCGTAAAGCTCGTCCAGATCGGAAGTGAGATTGAAGGTGTACATGAACCGGCGGCCGTCCTGCAGCTCAGCGACGGTGGACACCGCGGGATTGGGGCACACGTGCCACCCGCACTCGAACAGCAGCGGCTTGCTCCTCCGGGCCACGGTGCCGGTCGGCGGCGGAGGTCCGGAGGGAGGCTTCGCCGTCACCAGCGGCAGCAGCGACTGCCCATCCAGCCGGTCGGTCACGGTGACCCCGCCAAGCTCCAGGATCGTGGGGGCGATGTCCAGCAGGGAGACGGGGGCGTCCACCTGCCTGCCCGTCACCGCATCCCCGGGCAGCTTCAGCGACAGTGGGACACGGGCCACCTTCGGATGGCCGTAGACACCCTTGTCCACCAGGCCGCGCTCGCAGTTCATCTCCCCGTGATCGCCCAGGAAGATCACCGCCGACTGCTCGTACAGACCCAGACGGTCTACGGCGGCCAAGAGCTCGCCGATGGCTCCGTCAAGGGCCTCCACCTGCAGGAAGTTCATCAGCATGTAGCGCCGTGCCGCCTCGGGGTCGTAAAGGCCCCAGTTCCACTTGTAGAACTCGTACACCCGCGGCCATTGGGTCTCCCCGTTCATCGCCTGCGAATAGGACTCCGGAAGCTCGATATGCTCCGCGAGCTCTCTTGCCCGCTCGCGGTAGCAGGTGGGGACGAAGAAGGGCTGGTGGGGGGCGAAGAAGTCCACCTGCAGGTAGATGGGTCGGTCCTCGCGCTGGGCGACGGCGGCCTGCAGATGGTCCGCCGCCAGCCGGGCCAGATACCGGCTGTAGGTGGCTTCGGGAGGGAACTCCCTGCCGTCCGGTTGGACGACCCAGCCTCCGTAGCTATTGCCCGCGGTGGTCTTGTCCGGACGCAGGCCCCGGAGGGGGTCGGACCACACATGGGGCACCAGCCCCATGTCGCGCAGGTATCGCAGGTAGGCATCGTCGTCGCCAAGGGGTGCCGCCCAGCGATCCCAGGGCGAGGCGTTCTCCCCGAAGGCATCCAGGAACTTGGCCGCCCCCACGTGGCATTTCCCGGCATGCTTAGTAACATAGCCCGTGGCCCGCAGGTATTCGGGGAAGATGGCGTCCGAGGGACGCAGCGCATACTCCGAGCCGTCGTGGGCCCGCTCCTCGTTCACCAGAAGGTATGGGTAGCGGCCGGTGAGGTATCCCGCCCGGGAGGGGCCGCACAGCGGCGAGCAACTGAAGGCATGGGTGAAGCGCACCCCATCGCCCATGAGCCGGTCGAGGTTGGGGGTGCGCAGGTGCTCCCGGATGGGGTGGCCGGGGGCGTAGCTCTCGGGCGGGATCATGTCCACGCTGATGACCAGCACATGCGGCCGCCGCGCCGAGGAGTCGTGGGAGAAGGGGTGCGTGCCCTTCCGACTGTCGAGATAGCCGGGCTGCTCCATGGTGACCTCGCTGGGGAAGGATGGGGAACAGGCTCCGCCCGGGGCGTCGACGGCCGGCCCCGGCGGGGCTCGCGCGGCGCGGCCCGCAAGCGGAGACCTAGGGCTCACCGTCGCCGTCAGGGGTCTGCTCCGCGGGAACGATCAACGGTAACGCGCCGGCCCGGGTCACACACTCCACGGGCGTCAGGCCCCCCAGTTCCCCATCCACCTGCCACGGGGCCGGGGGATCGCAGCGCAAGACCAGATGCCGCCCGCGATGGGTGGTCACATACGGGCTGGCGGAGGCCGGTTTGCCCAGTCCCATGGTGTCCATCACGATGCGCAGGAATTCGGAGCGGCTACAACCACCGATGAAGGTGTACTCCAGGACGCCGTCATCCGGCTCAGCCTGGGGGCACAGCACCAGCCGCCAGGTGTAGCGGGGGCTGTTGCTGACCAGCAGCAGCCACATCTCTCCCTCGAGGTGCCGGCCATCCAGCACCGCCTCATACCGCCACTGCTCGCGCCTGGCCAGATGCGCCAGACCGACGCCTACGAAAGCGTAGGGGCCGAACATGGTCTTCGCGGGACCCACGGCATCCTGCACGATCAGGGCGTCCAGCCCCACACCGGCCATGTTCGCGAAGGGGCGCCCTCCCAGATAGCCCAGGTCCAGGCGCTTCACGCATCCCCGAGCCACCGCGCGGCAGGCGGCCTCTACATCACCGGACTGCAGCCCGATGTTCTGCGCCAGGGCGTTCACCGTGCCAACGGGCACGATGCCCAGAGGCACCGGGCCGCCGGCCAGGCCGACTACCGCCTCATTGACGGTTCCATCGCCGCCGGCGACCACAACCCTCTCGTAGCCCCTGGCCCCGGCCTCTCTCGCCACGTCGGTGGCGTCACCGACGCCCCGGGTCAGGTGCAGATCGGCGGCGACCCCGTGGGCACGCAGACAGGAGCCCACGCGGTCAGGCAAGGACCGCTGCAGGGGCGCCGGCCCGGCCCGTGGATTGAGGATCACCAGGGCATCGCCCAAATCGTTCGCCCCCAACACTCATCGTGTGTCTCGCCCGCAGATTCCTGCAGGACAATTCCACCGGCGTGGCGAAAATCCTGCCTGTCCAGTCAGGTTGCGGGCTTCCAGATGGCGGGCGCTGTACCCGCTGCGACCACAGACGAGCCCGTCGGCAAAGTCCTCCCGCAGTCTCAGATATGCGCGGCCGGGTGACGTCCCGTGGCAAACGGTATCCTGAATGCGGAGCAGACACGTTCATAGGACCATGACGATACTCATCCTACGCGTTTCGAGCCATGGCACCGAGGCACGTAGGCGGCCCAATTGACTTAGCCGACAGACTCAGACGCCCCCGTGGGCTTGGTCGCTGTGTCGTGCGCGCTCCCCGCGTGGAGGGCTGCGGCACGACACCCACGGCAGCGGCAACGGGCCACCGAAGTGGCGAAGGCTCCCGTCGGGCCTGCACAGCGGATGGCCGCTGGTCCGCGTCACATGCGCGTTGCCGGTTCCGGGAGTTTGGCGGAGGCATTCGCGTAAGGGTATCCACCGCATCGCCGCAGGGCGGCACTGGAGTGATGGAACCATGTCAGGCATCCGAACGATAGTTCTGCTGGTCATCGTCGTGGCCGTCGCGTTGCTTTTGGGGTGCCCGTCCCAGCAGCCGGCGTCGCAGACCGAGAGCCCAATGGTGGCGAACCCGGCCAAGGCGGCCGGCCAGGCGTCCAAAGATGCCAACGCGCCGGAGCCCGAGGCGGCCGCGGGGGACCAGGAGGTCACCACCGACGTCACGGCTCTTTATGAGGCTAAGTGCGCCAAGTGCCACGACCTGACGCGGATCGAGGGCCGGACGGACACACCGGAGGGCTGGCAGGAGACCGTCAAGGCGATGCAGGCCAAGGACGCATCCTGGATCTCGGACGAAGAGGTCGAGAAGATCGCGGCCCATCTGGCCGCGAAGTACCCGCAGGACTGAAGCCCGAGGCGTGCCGCGAAGTCCCGCCTCTGAGCTCCCGACGCAATTGTGAGATTCTGCCGGCAGCCAGCGTCCCTGGGCCGGTCCTCCTCGCTGCGCCTCGTACCGTGGACCCCACGCGCTGGGGTGGCTCCCGGGGAGCCTGTGGACTGCAACGGCCTCGGCCCGGTATGCACGACAAATCTCAGTGAGGGGGGCACGCATGAACTCGCGCACAAGAAGCATGGTTGGGGTCGTCGCGGGAGGCGTCCTGGCTCTCCTGCTGGTGGTGGGCTGTGGCAGGAGGCCCGTTGTTGAGCCCGGCGGAGGTCCCGGCCCTCTGCCGGACCAAAAGGCGTCAACCACGACGGCGGCGCTACCCGCACAGCAGAACGAGGAGGGGACCGCGGTGGACTGGAAGCTGACGAGTCCGGACTTCGCCGAGGGTGAGCCAATTCCGGCCAGGCACACGGCGGATGGTGCGGAACAATCCCCGCAATTGGACTGGACCGCTCCGCCCGAGGGCACGGAGGAACTGGCCCTGATCTGCGACGACCCCGATGCCCCGGCGGGCACCTGGAACCACTGGCTCGTCTACGGCCTGGCACCGGACGTACTGAGCCTCCCCGGCGGGCTGGCCAAGGACGCCGAGGTGGCTGAGCCGCGACTGATGCAGGGCAAGACGAGTTTCGGCAAGACCGGCTACGGCGGTCCGGCGCCGCCGAAGGGCAAGCCCCACCGCTACCAGTTCACGCTCTATGCTCTCAGCGCCCCGCTGGACCTCAAGCCCGGCGCCGGCAAGGCCCAGGTGCTCGCAGCGATGAAGGGCAAGACCCTCGCCCAAACCGCGCTGGAAGGGACGTACTCCAGATAGGCGAGGCCGGCGTGACGGCAACGGCCTTCTGACGAAGCTCCGCCCCAGACCGACGACGACGGCGCGGAGGGTGGAACGCCCGATCCCGCAGGGCGGGACGGTGGCAAACGGCAGGGCCTGCGGCCGCGGAACTTGCCCCAAACGTCAAGAAGCTCGCCCACACAGGCATCTATGGTCTGCGGGCATCACAACTCGTCGCCGAAGGCCTCCAGGACCGCCGGGTAGGTGATCTGGCCGCCGCGCGCATTGAGGCCCCCGGCGATGGAAGGGTCTTGTTCCATCGCCCGGTCCAGGCCGAGATCGGCGATCTTCGCCACATAGGGCAAGGTGGCGTTGGTCAGCGCGAAGGTGGCCGTCCGCGGCACCGCCGAGGGGATATTGGGCGCCGCGTAGTGCACCACACCGTGGAGCGTGTAGGTGGGCTGCGAGTGGCTGGTGGGGTGGATCGTCTCGATGCAGCCGCCCTGGTCGACCGCCACATCCAGCACCACGGCACCCCGGTGCATGCTCCCCACCATGTCCTCGGTCACCAGATGGGGTGCCCGGGCACCGGGGATGAGCACGGCGCCGATGACCAGATCGGCGTACTTCACCGCCCGGGCGATATTGTAGGGGGTGGAGTACCAGGTGATGGCCCGGCCGCTGACGATATCGTCCAGGTACTTGAGGCGGCCGTGGTTGATATCGATGATCGTCACCTGCGCCCCCATTCCCAGCGCGATCTTGGCCGCATTGAGGCCCACCGCGCCGCAGCCGATGATCACCACGTCGGCGGGAGGCACACCCGGCACGCCGCCCAGCAGGACGCCTCGGCCGCCCTCGTGCGCCGTGAGGCAGTGGGCGCCGATCTGAGTGGCCAATCGCCCGGCGACCTCGCTCATCGGCGCCAGCAAAGGCAGGTTGCCGTCCCGGGTCTGCACGGTCTCGTAGGCCACGGCGGTCACCCCTGAGTCCCGCACGGCCCGGGTGAGCTCGAGGCTGGAGGCCAGGTGCAGATAGGTGAAGAGGATCAGGTTCGGCCGCAACCGGCCGTACTCGGCGGGAAGCGGCTCCTTGACCTTGATCACCATCTCCGCCGCGCCCCACACCTCCTCCACATCCACGATGCGCGCTCCGGCCTGCTCGTAGTCCTCATCCGTGATCCCACTGGCCTCTCCGGCGCCCGCCTGGACAAGCACCTCGTGGGCGCTGGACTGCCGTACCAACAGGTCGACGCCCGCCGGCGTCACAGCGACGCGGTTCTCTCCGTCCTTGATCTCTGTAGGCACACCAATTCTCATCGCTGTCTCCTGCGAATCTGCGAATCTGCGAGTCTGCGGCGTGGCCGTGGAGGTAGCCCTGCATGCCCTCTGCTCGCTGCTCGGCCGGCCTCAGCGACCACCACGGACATCGCGCCGGCTCTCCCACCCCAGCAGCTTCACCAGCGCCTGAGTACCTTCGCCACCATAGCCGGCCTCGGCGGCCTCCGCAAAGAGCCGGGCTGTCAACTCCGTCCCCGCCAAGAGCCCACCTGCCGCTTCCATAGCTTCCGACGCGATGCGAAGGTCCTTGGCCTGCAGACGCACCATGAAGCCCGGGGCCCAGTCGTCTTGGATCATCTTGGGGCCCAGGTTGGAGACCATCCAGCTCCCCGCAGCGCCACTGGAGACCACGTCCAGCGCGACCTTGGGGTCCAGTCCCGACCGCTGCGCCAGCAGCATGCCCTCACTGATCGCCAGGATGTTCAGGGCACAGATGACCTGGTTGACCGCCTTCACTCGCTGGCCGTGGCCGTGGGGGCCGCAGAGGATGATGTTCTTGCCCATGGCCTCGAGGGCGGGCCTGACCCTGGCGAACACCTCCGGCTTGCCCCCACACATGATGGTGAGCGTCCCGGCGATCGCTCCGGCCTCCCCGCCGGAGACCGGGGCATCAAGCATCTCGACACCCGCCGCCTCGAGCCTGCCCGCGAACTGCTCCGTGGCCGCCGGGGAGATCGTGCTCATGTCCACCACGATCTGCCCGGCACGGAGGCCCTCCTGGAGGCCGCCCTGGCCGAACAGAACCGCCTCCACGTCCGGCGTATCGCTGACGCAGATGAAGACGACTTCGGCACCGGCGGGCAGGTCCTGCAGGCGGTCCACCACAATCGCGCCCACATTCTGCGCCTCGGCACACTTGGCCGAGGTGCGGTTCCATACCCGTACCTCGTGTCCGGCCTTGAGCAGGTTCTGGCTCATGGGCGAGCCCATGATACCCATCCCGGCGAAAGCGAGTTTCATGACAACAACCTCCGCTGCAAGCGGCGGGCCACAGCATTCCCTGTGGCCGCCGCCGCGTGGTCAGACGAGACGGGACCCGGCGAGGAGAGCGGCGGCGGAGACGACCGAGAGATGCCGGTGATCCCGCCGGGGCTCAGCCCCCGGCCGTGTGGTCACCGGCACGGTCGGCGCAGACGGCAGGCCGCGCTAGACGAATCTCAAGCCACCGTTGGGTTCCTCGCAGGCGGCCTCCAACCATTCCGTGAGCCCCAAGAGGCCGTCGGACATTTCGTCGAATAGGCGAAGCTGCTCGGCGGTCTCCGCGATAGCGGGGTGCGATTGGTCCCCCCGGGCCTGTCCGACGGCGAACATCATCCCCAACGCCACCTGCGCTATGGTGGAGGCCATCACCATGTCATCCACGTCTTCCTCTTCGTCTTCGGGCGCCTCCTCCGGCACAGGTCCGACCGCCTCGCTCAGGGTTTGCGCTATCCGGCAGAGGAAGTCCCAGTCCTTGTCATCCGCGGCCTCAGAGCCCATCTGCAGCGCGTGCGAAACGACCGTCAGGACGCCATCCCCCCCCGATTCCCGTCCGATGACCATGGCTCGGGAGAGAGTCTCCAGTGCGGTGGACTGATCGCCCATGGCCTGCCCCAGGGTGGCGAGGTTGCACGTGACGGGCACCATGGCGGCCCGGGCGCCGAGCTCCTCGTAGATGCCCAGAGCCTGCTCGTAGGTTGCCCTGGCCTCCGTCCATCGGTCAAGCTCGGAGTACAGCATCGCCAGGTTGTTGAGGACACCGGCCTCGGGTTCGCGCTCCCGGGCCTCTCGCAGGCATTCGAGGGCCTCCTCGTAGGTCACTTCCGCGTCATCCCAACGTTCGCTCTCGCCGTACACCTGTGCCAGGGCGTTGAGCACAAGGCCTTCGGCGGTCTGATCGCCGAGCTCCTGCGCCAGTCCAAGGGCCTCGTCCAGATAGGCTTCGGCTTGTTCGTCGTCCCCCATCGTGGTCAGTGAGTGGGCCAGGCACTGGAGCGCCAGCAACTCGCCGGTGCGGTTGTCCTCTTCGTCGAACAGCAGCCGGGCCTCGTCGAAGACAGCGAATGCCTCGTCGAAGCGGAGCATGGACTCGTACGCCAGTCCGAGGTTGACCAGGGTACCGCCCTCGGAGCCCTTGACCACCTGGGCGACGCCACGGGTGGCCGCGAGAAAGCCTTCGTCGTCGCAAATCGACTCCCAGGCCACGTCTGCAAGGGCTTCGTCGGCATCGACGAACAGGGGGGCGTCCGGGGAAAGAGCTTCGTACCAGTCTCTCCCGGGACCGGCAGGGAAGAGCGCCTCGAAGAGGTCCTCGTCTGTGGCCGTGGCCAGGGCGCGGGGGTCCACGGTCCAGGTGACCCCGTCGGCGGTAGCGGCGTGTCGGTTGACGGAAAGCACGTGCCTCAGCATGGTGGTTGGTTCCTATCTGTTGGCGGGATACGCGCAGCCAGAGCAAGACAAGTGAGCTTTTCGCCGCATCCTCGCACAGACCTGCAGGGGTGCCGAAACATCGCACCCGACAGTCTCGACAGTCTTCCTCGGGCTCCCGGCGATCGTAGCGACGCGGGGGAGGTGGCCCGGCGGCTCGGGGCGAAGCCCATGTCTCGTTGTGCCATCCCCTGGGATCAGACGGTGAGTGAACCATGAGCGAGTTTGGCCTGGCAAAGGTCGATATCACCCCCCGGGTGGGCGTGGAGCTGTACGGCTATGGGCCGTTCCTCAACAGACACTCCACAGCAGTGCGCGAGCCCTTATATGCTCGGGCTTTCGCGGCCTCAGACGGCGAAAGCACCATCGTCATCTGTAGCTGTGACCTGGTCGGGGTGTCGCGGGAGGTCACCGCGGAGGTGCGCCGGCGGCTGACGGAGGCCACCGGCCTCCCGGCGGACAACGTGTGCGTCCACGGTATCCACACTCACTCCGGTCCACGCACCAAGACCACCATCGGCTGGGGCGCCGACGATCCGCCCTACATGGAGCTTCTGCCCAGACGCATCGCGCGGGCATGCATCGAGGCCGTGGAGAATCTCACTCCGGCGAGTCTCGCGCACTGTGTGGTGCCGTGCGAAGGCATCGGCTACAACCGGGAGCAGGATACCAGGCCGGAGCTCTCCGAGGCGCTTTCGGAGAACTGGCGCCCCGCCAGGCCGGAGGTCACCGATACCGAGGCCCACGTGCTGCGAGTGGATAGCTGCGACGGCATCCTGGGGTTCCTGACCTACTTCTCCTGTCACCCGGTGGTAGGGCCCTCGACCAGTCGTTACATCCACAGCGACTTCGCCGGTGTCGCCACCAACTGGCTGGAGCGGGACTGGCCCGGCGCAATAGGCCTGTTCCTGCAGGGCTGTGAGGGCGACATCAACTCCTGTGTGGTGCACCATAGCGAGCAGGAATCGCTGATCGCCCTGGATGTCATCGCGGCCCGCTATGCCCGGCAGATACGCCCCGGCCTGCAGGAAGCCCCGGAGTTGGGGGACGGGCCGGTGCGGGCGCTGAGGCAGACGATCCACCTCACCCGAGCCCCGGTTCCGCGGGAAGAGCTCCAGCAGATGCTGCACGAGCGTGAGGCCGTCCTCGACGCCCCCGATGCCGACGATACCGACCATGCGGTACGTATGGCGACGGTCTACGCCATCGCTTTGCGCCGCGAGCTGGCCCGGCAGGAGGCCGGGGGGCCGATGGACTATCCCGCGGAGATCCAGGGCTTCCGCATCGGCGAGCTGCTGATTCTCGGCGGCCCGTTCGAGATCATGCACCGGTACAAGCTGCGGGTGCAGGCCGAGTTTGAGCGGCCGGTACTGGTGATGAGCCTGTGCAATGACGCCATGGGCTATGCCCCCGTGAAGGAGTCCTTTGAGAAAGACGGCAACTACGCCGCCCGCATGGTTCCTTACCTGCTGGGCTATCCGCCCTTCGCCCCCTCGGTGGAGGACGAGCTCGTGGCGGCCCTGGTCGGGCTGGGGAAGAAGCTGGAGGAGGCGTAGGGGTCCGAATGCAGCCGCAGACTGCCGGCGACCCGGCCGAGGCCCTGGCCCCGCAAGTGCCCCGGTGCACCGAGCACGATCACCCATCTCGGAGGAGAATGCGCCATGTCCGACGTCCGACCGACCATCGGTGACAGCAGTTGGTTCGTCCACGACCGTTTTGGCCTGTTCATCCACTGGGGCCTGTACGCCCTGCCCGCACGGCATGAGTGGGTCAAGCAGATCGAGCAAATCCCCGACGAGGTGTATGACAGGTACTTCGCGCACTTCGATCCCGACCTGTACGACCCCGACCTGTGGGCCGCCGCGGCTTCCGGCGCGGGGATGAAGTACTTCGTCGTCACCACCAAGCACCATGACGGCTTCTGCCTGTGGGACAGCGCCCTCACGGACTACAAGGTCACCAATACCCCCTACGGCAAGGACCTGATCGCACCGATGGTTGATGCTTTTAGGGGCCGCGACATGCGGGTGGGCTTCTATCACTCGCTCATCGACTGGCACCACCCGGAGTTTGTCATCGATGACCTGCACTCAATGCGCAATAGCCCCGACCGGGCGGAGCTGAACAAGCCGCGGGACCAGAGGAAGTACGCCGAGTACCTGCACGGCCAGACCCGGGAGCTGCTGACGAGCTTCGGCAAGGTTGACCTCTTGTTCTACGACTTCAGTTACCCGGCGGGCTCGCACGGCAGGCCGGATAGCTATGTGGGCAAGGGCCGCGCCGACTGGGACAGCGAGAATCTGATCAAGATGGTGCGCGAGTTGCAGCCCGATATCCTCGTCGACGACCGCCTGGACCTCAGCGACGTCGAGGGCGGTTGGGACTACCGGACCCCCGAGCAGTTCATGATGCGCAAGTGGCTTCAGTGGGAGGGGCAGCGCGTGGTCTGGGAGACCTGCCAGACCTTCTCCGGCTCCTGGGGCTACCACCGCGATGAGGCCACCTGGAAGAGCGTGGAGCAGCTCCTGATGCTGCTGATCGATACCGTCGGCAAGGGCGGAAACCTGCTTTTGAACGTCGGACCCACGGGGCGCGGGGAGTTTGACGAGCGCGCGCTGAGCCGCCTGGCGGGCATGGGCGAATGGATGAAGCGCCACGGCCGCTCGATCTACGGCTGCACCCAGGCGCCGGAGGAGTTCAACACTCCCGCCGACTGCCGCCTCACCTATAACCCGGACAAGAAGCGGCTGTATCTGCATATCCTCAACTGGCCCATCCGCCAGCTTCATCTGGACGGCTTTGCGGGGAAGGTGGAATACGCCCAGCTTCTCAACGACGCCTCCGAGGTGAAGTTCCACGCCGTCGCCGGCCACCAGGCCGAGGTGGAGGGTGAGGTCCTAGATACGCTGACTTTGGAGCTGCCGGTCATCAAGCCCAACGTGGCGGTACCGGTGGTGGAGTTGTTCCTGAAGTAGGCGTGAGGACAGAGAAGGATGGAGGGCGCCCGGCCTGGAGCAGGCCGGGCGCTTGTGGTGTCTGCCGTCGTTGGCGGCGAGGCCGGGAGCTGCACTACACGGCCCGCTCGACGAGGCGCAGAAGCTCGCGGACGAGGCCCAGCGCGTCGGCCTGGGTCTCATCGTCCGGTTGCCCGAGGCGGAAGAGGGCGGTGCGCACGGGGCCGAGACTGTCGATGTCGGCGTAGTCGGACCTCAGCCAGGTCAGTGCCTCCGCCGCATGCGCGTCGTCGAGCAGCGGGATGAGGGCGGAGGCTACGTCCTTGATGCTGCTGCCGAAGTGACGCAGGATGTAGAACAGGTCATAGGCGTCCTTGCCCTCGCCGCGATTGTGCAGGGCTCTCGCCTTCAGCACAATGAAAGCGCCGGGTCCGCAGACGCGCACGGTTCTCGCAGCCGTCTCACCGTGTAGAGTCCGTCCGAACAGGTCGACATGCAGCCAGTCGCGTGATACCAGTTGCAGGCCGGGGGTGACGATGGCGCCGAAGTCGCCCTCCAGATGCCGGATGCTGCTGGGACGGTCATCGGGAGACAGCGGTGGGATCAGGAAGTCGATGGTCATCGCCGGCAGCCCCGGCGGGGTGCGCCACCGCTGGACCACAGTCTCTCCCGTGGCCTTCTTGTCGGCGGCAAACCCGTGGCTCCTCAGACGCTTGGCTACGTCCGCATACGTCTCATCATCGACGATTGCCAGGGACAAGCCTATGTCCACGTCCTGAGTGCCGCAGTGCGCCTCATGATCGGGGGACGTGGCGTCCTGCCGCACGAGCAGAGATGGCGTGAGCCCGCCGACGATGGTGAGGTCGGTTCGCATCACGTCACCCAGCACCGTAGCCATGTGGAGGCACGTGCGGCGCGCCCGCTCTGGGTCGGCCCTCAGATAGTCGTCATAGGAGTGTGGTCCGTCCATCCCTGTTGCCCTCGGCCGGCAAGGCTCGCCGCAGTTCTACGGCCGCCTCGTCGGAGCGCTCGGGGTGCCCCTTCAGATCCACGTAGGTCTGGACGGCGCTCACGTGGCAGATGCCCTGTGTCGTGCCGCCTCCGTCAAAGACGCCTTTGTCCCTCGGGAGTACGAGCCATGCGTTGCTGCCTGCCTCTCCATCACGGAATCCCAGACCGCCGAGTACGTCACGGGCGGGCCAGGAGGACAGGTACACGGTGACCAGGCGAAACGTCGCGAAGGGTGCCAGTAGCCACGCGGAGGCCAGGCCGGTGGCTGCATACGCGACGTCCCGATCCTCAAACGTCCCGGCCACTCGCCGGAGCAGCTCCATTCCGGAGCGAGACGGAATGTGGCCCTTGCGCACCTCGTGGGTCGAGAAGTCGGAGGCCTGGCGCCAAGCATCCAGCAGCAGATCGAAGTCGGCCACGCGCACCTGGGTTGCGCGTCCGGCCCGATCGCGTCGAACGAAGCCTGCTTCCTCGTACCGTCCCACCAGCCGGCTCACAGTGCCTGGGTTCAGCCCGGCCTCCTGTGCGAGGTCGGCCTGGGTGAAGCTCCTGTCCGGCTGCAGCAGGAGCACCCGCGCGATCCGAGAACTGCGGGGAGCGAAGATGTCTGGTGGACGCCCGGGCGATCTGTAGCGGTTCGGTCTCCCCTCGACCCTCACACGGAGGCCCGGAGCCGTGATGTCCGCGTTGCCAGACAGGTCGAGCCACGAGACTCCGTTCTGCCGGCACAGCGCCTTCCCGACCTCGCCCATGTACGGCACCACGAGCAAGGGCACAACGTCGTCGCCCTTCGCCCGCCGTCGCCGCAGCGCATTCAGGCCCGCCCCCACCAGATCGGCGCCGGCAGCGGACTTGTACTCAATAGCGAATACATGGTCTCCGACACGCGCCTCAATGTCACTTGTCCCTGGCGCGGTCGTCACGTCCGTCGAGTGCGCCTCAACGGATAGATCAAGGACTTCTTCCAGGACATCGGGAATTGCCGAGAGGGCGGCTGCGCTTCGCATCGTCGTTGGCCTATATTGCGTTTATTATATCGGTTGGTATTATACGCAACATCGGCTGTTTATGCAATAAGTGGCATCTGGCCTCCGGCGAGGGCGTCGACGCCGCCATCGTGTCGCCCCCCTACCCCCTCCTCTCCCCCACCTTCGGGTTCGCTCCCGGCTCCCAGGCCTCCATGGTTCGATTGTGCATTACTCCCTGTCCCAGATGGTTTGGCCGCTGGCGGCGCGCGAAGTCTCGCCAGCTTCCCATACCGATCACGTTCTGAGCCGTCACCGACAAATCCAGCGTCCCCTCTCGCGTCAGCTTCCCCTCGATGCAAAGCACCGGGCTGGAGTACAGCGCATGGCCACAACGCTGATAGGTCTCCTCGAAGACGGCCGTATCCACCAGACCGAACTCATCCTCCAGCGAGATGAAGATGGCCGTCTTGCCGCTGCGTGTGGGTGGGCGGGCGCGGGCCACCACGATGCCCGCCACCCGCACGATGTCGCCGTCCTTGTAGTTGTGAAGCGCCGTGGTGGGCACTACTCCAAGTTCTTGCATCCTCTTCCGCCAGAAGCTGAAGGGATTGACGGTGGTGCTCACATAGATGAGCTTGAGGTCCAGCGCGACCCGTCCTACCGCCGTGGTCGGATCGAAATCCGGCAGTTGATCCAGGAAGGCCTGGTCATCCTCGTAATCGAGGGTGGGTTGGATGCCGCCTGGGCGTGCGAAAGCGTCATGTCCGACGGCCAACGACTCGCGGGCTGGAAAGCCCGCGCCACCGATGACAGGCCCATTTGGCCCCTCCAGACGACAGACGGCATCACGGCCGACGTCGGCGTGCGGTACCATCCCCCTGGGCAGGGCGGAGAGCAGCCACAGCAGTTGCTGCTCGGATTGACCGGTGAAGGCGAAGGCGCGTGATAGGATCAGGTTCTCCACGATCGGGCGCGGCACCGTGGTGCGTCGGCAAAAGTCGCGCAGTGATTCAAAGGGGCCGCCGTCTTCGCGCGCCCCTAGAATCGAGCGCATGGCCGTCTCACTCATGCCGCGCAGCAGACGCAGACCTACCCGGATATCGCGGCCCTCCACCGTGAACCGGTGGTCGCTGGCATTGACGCAGGGCGGGAGAATCCGGCTCCCCAGGCGCTTGGCCTCCTCGGCCACGGTGCGGGGTGGGTAGAAGCCCATGGGCTGGGCCGAGAGGATGCCGGCCAGGAACTCCGCGGGATAGTGGCGCTTGAGCCAGGCGGTCTGGTAGGAGATCTTCGCAAAGCACGCGGCGTGTGCCTTGCAAAAGCCATAGGCCGCGAAACCCGACACCTGCCGGAAGACCTCCTCAGCCACGGCACGCTCCACGCCGCGCTGCACGGCCTTCTCCACGAAGGTGTCGGCCATAGACATCATCTCATCCCGCGAGCGGTCCGAGGTCATCGCCCGGCGGAGCTGATCGGCCTCGCCGAGGGTGAAGCCGGCGATGGCGGCGGCGATCTCCAGCACCTGCTCCTGGTAGATCAGCACGCCGAAGGTCCGGCCGTAGATGCGCTCCAGGGCCGGGTGCAGATAGGTGACCGGCTCCAGCCCATGCTTACGCCGGATGTAGGGGCGGATCATATCCGATTGCACCGGTCCCGGACGGAATAGCGAGATGTTGGCGATGACCTCCTCGAACTCCCGGGGCTGCGCACGGCCCAGCAAGTTGCGCTGTCCGGGGCTCTCCAGTTGGAACAGGCCGATGGTCTGGGTGGCGCGGAGCAGCTCGAAAGTGGGCTCATCGTCCAATGCAAGGGTCTCCAGGTCGATGCTCTCGCCGGTGCGCTCCTGGATCAGGTCCAGGCAATCGGAGATGGCCGTGTGGGTGCGCAGGCCCAGAATGTCCATTTTGACCATGCCCAAATCCTCGATGTCGTCCTTGTCGAACTCGGCGATGACGATGCCCTTTTGGGCCAGGCACAGGGAGAGCACATTGGTCAGGGGCTCGGCGCCGATGACCAGCCCGCCCACGTGTACGCTGAGGTGCCGGGGCAGTCCGCTCACCTGGCGACACAACTCCAGCAGCAGGGCCTTGTTGCCCAGGTCGATACGGGCGCCCCGCACCTCGGGGAATCTTTGGGCCGCCTCGGCGATGGCCGAGGCCGAGATGTGGGGCAGGCTCTCGGCGATGACGCCCAGCTCGTCTTTGTCCAGGCCCAGAGCCGCACCCACCTCGCGGATGGCCGAGCGCGCCCGGAAGGTGTTGACGGTGCACACCGCCGCCACCCTCTGGGCGCCGTAGCGCCGATAGACGTAGGCGGTGACCTCGTCGCGCCGCCGGGAATCGAAGTCCACGTCGATGTCCGGCATCTGACGCCGCTCGGAGTTCAGGAAGCGCTCGAACAGGAGGTCATGGGCCAAAGGGTCCACGGAGGTGAGCGCCAGTAGATAGCTGACAATCGAATCACCGGCGGAGCCGCGGCCGGTGGTCATGATCCCCCGCGAGCGCGAGAACCGACAGATGTCCCAGACGATAAGGAAGTAGTCGCACAGGCCCTGGGAGTTGATGACAGACAGCTCGTGCTCGATGCGCCCGGTGACGGCGGGGGGCAGCTCACCCTGCTCCGAACAGGGGTACAGTTGCCCGGCCCGGGTGGTGCACAGTCGGCGCAGATAGGCCGAGGTGTCCTCGTGAGGTAGAGGGGCGGGCCAGGGAGATGAGAGGGGGGCGGTGGCCGAGTCGGGCCCCAAAGCCCGACCCACGCGGTCATCTGCCGGGACGGCCGAGTCGGGCTGCAAACTCACATTATGCATGAACGCATTGGGGCCACATTTCGCCATGCCCACCTCCGGAACGGTCGAAGTGCTGCCGTTCTCCCCCCTCCTCCCGTCTCCGCCTGCCGTTTGGCGGAGTAAGGGAGAGGGGGGCTGGGGGGGTGAGGCGACGTGAATCGGCGCCTGCCCGGAACCTGCATAACCTGAGTGCAAAGCCCGACCTACGCGGTCCGCTGCCGGGACGGCCGAGTCGGGCTGTAAAGCCCGACCTACGCGGTCGGCGACGGGTGGCGTGTCGGCCTGCGCCTCGTCGTATTGCCCCACGGTGCGCAGGTCGAACTTCGGGAAGTGGAAGGTCTTCAGGTCCAGCTCCCAGTGGCAGCGCTCGGCGATCTCCTCGGTGCTGCGTAGCGCCCGGGGCTGGTCGTGGAAGAGCCGCCGCATTTCATGCTCGGGTTTGAGGGCATATTCGGCGTTGACCTTCCGATCCGGGTGGTACTCGTTCACCGTCTGCAGGGCGCGGATGCACACCAGGATATCCTGGGTCTGCGCTCTATCGCGCTCTGCGTAGTGCACGTTGTTGGTGGCAACGATCGGGAGCCCGAGCCACTCGGCGAGGCTTTGCAGCTTGTAGCGCAGGCCACTTGCCGGAGGGGCCAGGAGATGGTTCTGCAGCTCGATGTAGAAGTTTTCGTCCCCGAAGAGCTGATGGTAGGTGTCGGCCACCACAAGCGCCTCCCGCCACTTGCCCACGGACAGTAGGCGGGGAATCTCACCCTTGTCGCAGCCGGACAGGCAGATGAGGTCGGCGCTGTACTGGGCCAGATGCTCCTGAGAGAGGACGGGCTTCTTGCGGTCGATGCTCCGGAACTCCTGGGAGAAGGGCCCGGAGTGCTGAGCCTGTCGCAGCCGGGCGCAGGTCACCAGGCGGCAGAGGTTGCGATAGCCCTCATTGTTCCGGGCCAGCAAGGTAAGGTGGGCATAGCGGGTGTAGTCCACGGTGGTGTCGGGCCGAGAGGCCAAGGGGAGCCGATCGTCTCCGCCGCGGACGGGGCCAAGAGCAGGCAGCCTCGCGGCGCCCGCCAGTTCCACGGTGAACTCCACACCGATGATGGGTTTGATACCCGAGGCCTTCGCCGCCTTGAAGAAGCGCACGGCTCCGGCCAGGGTATTGTGGTCGGTGACCGCAAGAGCGCCCATGCCCAGCTCAGCGGCGCGGCCGGTGAGCTCCGCGGCATGTGAGGCGCCGTCGAGCAGGGAAAAAGCCGAGTGCACATGAAGGTGAGTGAAGGACACGATGCGGCATCCTGTTCTCCGGGGCGAGGACAAGGGAGCCAAAAGGCCGGTGTAGAGCTGTCAGTGGGGCGGGCTTTCCAGCCCGTCATTGCCATTGGCCGTCTGCCTTGCTCCATCCCCGCCTGCGGGGAGGGCCAAGGTGGGGTCCCAGCCGTTGGCGCCCAACGGCCATACGGACAAGACCCCCCTCGATTCCCCCACAGGCGGGGGGAGGCACGGCAAACGGCCGCCGTGGCTGTTAGCCGTTAGCCGTAGCCCTCTCCTGAGCAGCCTCACCGCGCAAGCGGCTCGCAGAGCCGCCGAGAGGGAAAGCGGCCCGATAGGGCCGCAGGGAGAGGCGCCGTTTGTCGTTGACTCGCGACCCGCGACTCGCCGACTCGTGACTTGCCGTCAATCCTGCAGCTCGTGCAGCGTCCAGCGGCCTGTCTTCATGTTCTGGCACAGGTCCATGGTCAGGCCATTGGGAGTCACGGCGCGGAAAAAGCGGCATTCCCCCTCGCCCTCCCACCAGCGCCCGATCGTGCGCCACTGGCCTCCGATCATCTCGATCTGGTACCGCTTTCCCCGCCACTCAAACTGGTTCGGCAGCGGCTGCGACTGGAACAAGGAAGGCTGGATCTGCAAGGTGATTGGCTCGTCGATAAGCTTGCCCATCTACATCGCCCCGGTGTTTTACAAACATATGTTCGATCATACAGCGAAAAGCAAAGCCAGCGAAGGTGCTGCTGGCGATGATAGAATACCAAACATATGTTCGATTGTCAAGACGGAGGGACGACAAAAGGGGATGGGGAACCGGGGGAGCAGGGCAGGGAGAACGGCAGGGCAACGGATTCACCACGGAGACACGGAGAACGCGGAGAAAGGCGAGAAACGGCACGGCCTGTGGGCTGTGCCGTTTGCCGTTCTCGAGGCCGTTCTCCGTGTCTCTGTGGTGAGACGTAGGAGTGACTACCCGACGGGGCCAGACGGAGCC
>CAYRFY010000004.1:18320-21941 GCA_964423635.1 uncultured Armatimonadia bacterium
AAGGCCGATGGCGGATGAGCGGCGGAGCCTACGGCCAGTGTAGCTCCTCGGTGTAGAGCTTCGCGGCCCCCCTGCGAAAGACAACCCGTCGGCAATCGGGCGAGGCCTCCCAGTCGCTGAGGATCCCGGCACCGGTTGTCAGGCGAAGGGGCCTGGCACCGGATACGGGCGCCGCATAGATGTCCCCCAGCGCTGAGAACAGCACGTACTGCGCATCGGGAGACCAGACGGGTGGCTGGTCCTCGAGGCAGGGGTAGAGGGCATCGCTGACGAGTCGCACCGGACTTTTCCCCAGTGCATCCGCCACGTACAGGCCTCTGCCCCTCCCCGCTTCGCGGTGCACGAAGCACAGGTGGGCCCCATCGGGGGGCGGGGCGGGGTGCCTGTCGTCGATAAGCTCGGCAAGGGTCGTCACTTCCCCGGTAGCGCAGTCCACAGCCATGATGGACCGTATGGGTAGCGGTCCGGCAGAGAGCACCGCGCGGCCCTCGTAGACGCGCTCCGGAGCGACGCGCGAGAACAAAACGAGCCTCCCGTCGGCACTGAAGACGGGGGAGGTGTCCTCGCAGGCGGGAGTGTCGGTGAGCTGCCGCGACCGGCCTGTCGCCACATCCACGACCCAGATCGCCCGCCAGGGAACTTGTGCCTCTTGCTTCGGGGCCTGCGACCCGTCGGCGGTCCTGTCCTCGCGGCCGACAGGGGGCATGACCATCGCTGTGCGCATCGGCGCTCCTTGCTTGGTCGCAATGTAGGCGATGCTGGTCCCGTCCGGCGACCAGGCCGCCCAACTCTTGCCCGAGGGCGACGAGACCTCGGTTGCCACGACCCGTGCCGCGCTGGGCTTCCGCAGGTCCACGACCCGCAGTTCGGGGACCCTCGCGCCGCCGGCCTCGTTGCGCCAGGTGACCAGCGCGACCTCCCGGCGGTTGGCCGGGTTCGGGAGGGGCGGCACGTCCAGGCACAGCTCCGCGACACCCACCGTGCGCGGGGCCGCGTCACCGTTGTCGATGGGGACGATCCCGAGGCCCGCCGACGTCGCGACGAGAAGCGTAGTGGCATCGAGCCATGTCGCCCAGGCCCCGGTGGCGCACTGGGTCCCGGCGAGCTGTGACTCAGCCACCGCCGGCGGCAGGCCGGCGGCGCCCCACACCATCGCGAGAGCGACCATCATCGCGCCTGCGTGCTTTCTGCGACAGACGGCCAACTGACGCGTGGTCATGCACATCACCCTCCGGTTCTCTCGACGCGAGGCGCTGGGCGCGCCGTGCGCAGCCGATGGCGCCCCCGCGCGACACCTGGCACTCAGTCACGGAGGCCCGCGTCTGAACGTCGCAGAGGCTCTCCCCGTGCACCCCGACGACCCACGCGGTCATCAGGGCCGCATGGCCCCGGACCCCTCATCTCGCCGACGCCTGCCCCGCAACAGACCCGCCTGCGGCCTGGACTTCCGTCCGCAGGCCCTCAAGGTACGTGGCCGCCTTGGCCGGGGGAGCCGCTGCCTGCAGCACGGCCTCGACCTCGCGACCCAGGGCCTCGAGGCCTTCCTTGTCGCCCCGGTACGCGTACAGGGCTGCGAGGACACGGTACGCGGCCAAGGTCACGGGCCCCTTGGCAGCAGGGGTATCCGGGTCTTTGGCCACCGCCAGAGCGTCGCGAGCCGCGGCCTCGGCGGCCTCGGAATCACCCAGCGCGAACCGGGCACGCGCCAGCGCCTCGAGAGCCATCCACTGCTGGCCGGCCCACAGGGCGGGCAACTGCCCCCGCACCGCCTCCACCTCGGCGACCGCGCCCTCCGGAAGCCCGATGGAGCAGTACAGGAGCGCTCTGTAAAGCGCCTCCTCCGGCGTACGGCGGCCGACGGCGCTGGTGGCCGCAAGTTGCGCACAGATCTGGTCCGCGTCCGCCGTCACCTCGAGTGCACGGCACATCTGGACGTGAGCGCGCCCTACGGCGACGGCATCGGGCAGCAGACGCTGGGCCTCAAGGGCGGTGGTGGCGCTGCTGATTGCCTCACCCCAGCGGAAGGCGCCGTACGCCTCCTCGGTGGCCCGGACGGCCTCCTCGCCCCGGCGCTGGAAGAACGCCGCTGCGTGGGCCTGCGCAAGCTGAGGGTCGCGGGCCGCGAACCACCGGGCGATGCGCGACACCGGTGTCGGGATGGGTGCGGGCGCGTGGCTGTCCCCGGTGTGCCCGGGCCGGGACTCGCCCTCAAGGCGAGGCCACCAGGTGTCCGGTACATCGGCGAGGGCCGAGGCCGCGGCGGCCAGCAGATCCGCGGCGCGGCCTTCGTCCAGGGACTCCAGGCGCGCCGCCCAACGGTAGAACCGCGACAGAGCGTACTCGTCATCCACCTCCGCCCAGCGCTGCACCGACGCGGCGAGGGCCTTGGCTTCATCTGCAGCCGCATCCCCGGCCGGGTCCATGGCCGCGTCCAACTCATCAGTGACGGCGCGTGCCGGGCCGAACCGGTGCTGGGAGTACAGGGAGTCGGCCAAGGCGCCCAGAGTGCTGCGCCGTGCCTGGGACGGCGCCTCGCCCAGACCCTCAGCCCACGCGTGGAGCCCGTCTTTCGCCGCCGGCGACAGCGGGCTGACGATCGACTGAAGCTGCCACGTCATCCAGCCTGTCACCTGGCTGGCGGGCTGTCCTGCGCCGGCACGGGCTCGCAACTGGGCCTCCAGATCGGCGACCGCCGCGAGCCACGCGGCGCTTGGCTCGCGCGCCGCGCTCACCTCGGCATACGCGGCGGACAGCGGTCTCTCGTCCGCGGTGGCCACCAGCGACTCCGGCAGCGGGTCGGGTGCGAACCACCTGTCCTGGAAGACTCCGCAGACGGTGGCGGAGGCGCCCATCTCCAAGCACCCCGCCTGTCCCGATGGTGTCGTAAACTTTCACCGCCAGCACGTTGTCGGCCCCGAACCTCAGCAGACCGGCCGGGATCACGTACTCGCGATCCTGGTTGTACGCCGACGCCGCCCTGGGGGGGAACGCTCCCGTGCTCCCCACAAGCGTCCCGTTGCAGTACGTCGCATCCGCGTCGTCCACGATCCCCAGCTTCAGCACCACGTCGCGGCCCGCGAATGCCGGGTCCGGGGTGAAGTGACAGCGGTACCACCCGTAGACGTAGTTCTGCGGCTGCGTGTCATCCCAGGTGCGGTGGGGCAGCGTGACGGCCTCCCAGCCCGAGTCATCCAGCCCCGGGGCGGAGAGGTCGCTCGCCCCGTCGGCCCCCAGAGGCCGATACAGCCATTCCGCGCTGGCGTTGGCGCATAGCGCAACGAGCACCAGACAGAGGGCCGTCACGGTGCGCGGAGCGGCGCGCCCCCCAATCCACGCAGCAACAAGGCCGGCGGCGACACCACATCGACGCATTCCATGGACCATATGCCGAATATCCCCCCCATAACACGTATTTTGGTTGCTATAGCAATTATAATAACCGCTAAAGCGCGCTAAATCAACACAAGATGTGGTAATGCAGAGATGCATCCGGGTTTAGTGCGATGGCAACGAGGGCACGCAGAATGAGACGGGGCCGAACGGCGGGGACGTGCCCCTGTCGTTCGGCCCTGGTGGATGCTCTGCGTTGGGAGTGGCCCCTACCACGGGGTATGACTTACG